>JBEDDQ010000229.1:0-2826 GCA_041176185.1 Armatimonadota bacterium
AGTCGGTAAAGCAGTGATCTCGCTAAGTTACATTGATTCGCACACGGGTGGGGAGCCAACACGCCTTGTAACCTCAGGGCTTCCTGATTTAGGCGGTGGTAGCGTTGCCGATCAGGCTTCTGTTTTCGCTCGCGACTTTGATCACTATCGCAGAGCTATTGTGAATGAACCTCGTGGAAATGATGTTCTGGTTGGTGCGGCTCTTGTACCTGCGTCAATGCCCGATGCAGATCTAGGCGTGATCTTCTTCAATAATGTTGGATTCCTCGGGATGTGTGGTCATGGGACGATTGGTGTTATCGCGTCGCTCCCCGGACTTCCAAAAACGGTGAGAATCGAGACACCTGTTGGTTTGGTGTCCGCAAGCAGAAATGAAGACAATAGCGTGTCAATCACAAATGTGCGCTCGTACCTGATGAAGGAAAGTATTTCGTTTGCTGTTCCAGAAATCGGAGTCGTAAGTGGAGCGGTTGCTTATGGTGGTAACACGTTCCTCTTGGTGACGAATCATCCTTGGAGTGATGGGATAGACATCGCCGATGTCCGTGCAATGACCCAGTTTTGTGAAGCAGTGTTATTGGCTGCGCGTGATGTTGAACCGACAGTAGACCATGTCGAACTCTTTTCACCTCCTCAAGGGTCTGAAAACGACTCAAGAAACTTCGTGTTGTGTCCTGGTGGCCAGTATGACCGCTCACCTTGCGGAACAGGTACGAGTGCCAAACTAGCCTGGCTACATGCATCGGAGAAACTCAAGGTTGGTGATCTCTACCGTCAGGAGTCTGTCACGGGGTCGGTATTTACCGGCAAAGTAGATTTGCATCCGGATGGCGGCGTCATACCGACGATTACTGGCACTGCATTTGTTACTGCACGGGGCGAGCTTGTTATCGATCCTGCCGATGCGCTTGGATGGGGTATTACCAGTGGGGCATGACGTCATAATCATCGGAGCCGGAATCGTTGGGCTTTCATCTGCTTATTTCCTAACCCGTGCCGGTTTGAACGTTGCAATAATTGATGACGGGCAGCCGGCAAGTGCACGTTGTAGCAGTGGTAATGCCGGGATGATTGTTCCCAGTCACTTCGTTCCGTTGGCAGCACCAGGAATGGTTGAATATGGCCTTCGGATGCTGCCGGATAAGCAGAGTCCCTTTGGGGTGAAAATACGGGCCGACCACCGACTGGTTGATTGGGGCCTAAAGTTTATGCGGAGCTGTACAGCTGCACACGTTGACAGCTGTGTGAATATTCTTCGTGACCTTAACCTTCGCTCACGTGACCTATATGTCGCATTAGATGAGGATCTTGAGGGCGGCTTCGATTTGACACTGCGCGGACTGACAATGTTTTGTAAGACAGAAGCTGCTCTTCATCATGAGTATGCGTTTGCGGATCGGGCAGTGTCGTTAGGAGTTCCTGCGACCAAGCTTGATAAAAAGCAGGTTCAGGATTTAGATCCTGCACTCACACTCGATGTTGCGGGTGGTGTCTATTTTCCAAAGGATGCCCACCTTTCTCCCGACAAACTTTTGCAGTGTCTAAACGACTATCTGCTCGCAAGTGGAGCAAGCTTTTATTGGTCATCGCACGTCGATGCCATTAAGGCAACTACCGGCGGTGTGGATGTGAAATTCGGTTCGACATCGCTGAGCGCAGGTCATGTCATCGTTGCAGGTGGAACGTGGAGCCCACAACTGACAGAAGCACTCGGTGTCCGGATGCCGATGCAGGGTGGCAAGGGGTATAGCTTTATTGTGGACAACCCCGTTCAGCTGCCTGAAATCTGTTCGATTTTGGTGGAGGCGCGAGTTGCAGTGACACCAATGGGAGGACGCCTTCGGATAGGTGGGACGATGGAGATTGCTGGTGATGATCTAACCGTCAATCAAAACCGGGTGAACGGCATTAGGAAATCGGTTCAGGAGTTCTTCCCGGCCTTCCGTGGCGGCTTGGATAATCTGACTCCAATCTGGAGCGGACTGAGACCTTGTTCTCCAGATGGCCTTCCTTACATTGGTCAGCTGGGATCCGATAACATCGTCATTGCGACTGGTCATTCGATGATGGGGCTTTCTCTCGGACCCGTTACGGGGGAGCTTGTCGCAGACATCGTTACAGGTCAGCCAACACGGTTTGATATCGGGCAGCTGAGACCAGACCGCTGGGGATAACCGGTGTGCGCTGCATGATGTAGTCTTTCCGGTTACGGCCAAGATAAAGAAAAACACTCAGTTCATGTTGTGGTCTGAGTGTTTTTGCCATTTGAGGTCGTTAAGAATTTAGCCATTATGGAGAATGTTCATCACATCGCCATCCTGAACAATATAATCTTTTCCTTCCGTTCGAACCCACCCACGATCTCGCGCATTCGGAATCGATCCAGCTTCTACGAGTTTGTCCCATCCGATAACTTCGGCACGGATGAATCCTCGTTCGAGGTCGGTATGAATGACGCCGGCGGCAGCGGGAGCTTTGTCTCCGGCAGTAATTGTCCATGCGCGCGTCTCTTTTTCACCAGCGGTGATAAACGTACGTAGACCCAAGACTTGATAACCGATACGAATGAGACGATTCAGACCTGGTTCATTCAGCCCCAGGCTCTCAAGGTATTCTGCAGCTTCATCGGAGTCCAATTCGGATAACTCCGCCTCAATCTTTGCACAGATGACACAGATATCGGCTTGCTCAGTTTTTGCATATTCACGAAGGGCTGCAACGTGAGGATTACCATCACCATTTGGCAAGTCTTCTTCAGCTACATTTGCTACATAGATGACTGGCTTGGCCGTGAGCAGACGAAGCTCCTTGTGCGCTCGGGCAAGG
>JBEDDQ010000230.1:0-3125 GCA_041176185.1 Armatimonadota bacterium
CATGATTCTCGGGGCATTGGTATTGCCTTTTGTACTTCAGGGGTGCGGCGGCGGCGTGATGCCGTATTCATCGACTGGTGGAACGCGAGCGAAAGCCAAGTCGATCATTAAGTCTATGCTCGGTGCCGAAGGGCAGACTAGCGGGAATGCACCATCTCTGTCGATGAACCTTGGTGGTATTCCCGGCGGCGGTGGAGAAGGTAATGTCTCTGCCCCGAGACTTGACATGTATTTCCGCAACATTGGTGGTGTGGGCGTGTCGGGGCGAACTCGGCAGTTTCTTCCACCCGATGATTCGACCTATGCGTATTTTTACTACGACGAATGGTTGCAGCTGTGGGTTGATGTAAAGATGACTCCGGACATGTACCGGCAGGATATGTACATTGATGAAGCTAAAACGGAGCCTGCAGGCTTTGCTGAATCAATAATGCCGTCTGACTGGACAGTGTTTCCAATCGTATTCTCACATCGTTATCGATTTGACAAGGGAGCACTTGCTGTCGCATCAGGGGAATACATCACGGAATCCGAAGCCGATGGAACATTTCGCTCGAAGTACGAGAGTAGATCTGGCGATGGAACGGTTGATAAGGGATCCAGTACCTATGTTGCTGAAGGTGATTATACGTATACCTCCAGCACTACACTCGCATCAGGGCAATGGTCCAAGTACACCGGAACGTATCGCATGGATGGTTCTGGTAGCTCGCTCGTTGAAACCAGTGATGGCTATACGTCGACATTTGAGTTCTTTGCCGACGGCAGCGGCAAGGCACGGATCGAAGGATCCGACCCATTGCTTCCGGCAACAATCACTTGGGATGCAGAAGGCAATGTTGAAATCCGCTACGCGGATGGTAGTGTCGAAAAGTACAACCGTTGGTCGTGGTTTGGGGGTGGATCGTCAGATGACGGATCAGGAACCGACCCTGGTTCAACTACGGGTACCGGCTAGGAAAACTGCATGGGGAGCCAAGAAAGGCTCCCCATTGTTGATTTATTTCGTCGAGAATATCGGAACCTGTTGCGTCGCCACTTGCTTGAGTTCTTCAACCTCATCATTGGATATTTCCGTGAAGCGTTGTGCATAAGTCAAAGCACGACGGAACAGAATAGGGTCGCCAGGTGGGACGGCTGCTGTTACATCTTGGGACAAAGTCCACCTAAGGGCCAGCTCTGAAAGTCTCTCATCAGAAATTGGCGAGTACCAACAGTTTGGAAAGTCACGGTGTTCACCTTCCTGCCAATGCGTCATCGCCATGGCTTTGAGCGCTAGACGCGCTGCACCGTTTGCAATACAGGCATCTAAGATTTGCGGCCCAAAGTGTCCAGTATAAGTCGTTACAAAGTTGACCGGAAACAGCGCACTTACAAACGGATAAAGCTCTAATGCCCTCAGTGCTGCATCGACTGAATGAGCGCTGAAACCAATATGCCGAACCATTCCATCTTGTTGAGCTTGTAAGATTGTTGCCATTGCTCCATCAGGGGCGAATGCACGCTCAACCTCTTCAACACTCGTAATCGCGTGTAGTTGGTATAGGTCGATGCAATCTGTTTTCAAATGCCGGAGACTGCGCTCCAATTCTACTTTGGCGCCGGTTGCTCCACGTTCGCCGGTCTTACAGGCAAGAAACACCCTGTCCCGACGACCAACCAATGCTTCTCCAAATCGCTTCTCTGTTTCCTGATCGACACCGTAACTTGGGGCTACATCGGCGTAATTGACCCCTGCATCCAATGCCTCGTCAAACAATCGTATCGATGCTGCAGCATCATGTCCTACTACGGTTACTCCGCCAATTCCAATGATTGAGAGTGACTCTCCCGTTGCTCCGAAAGGACGATGAAGAATTGACATGCTGTTACTTTCTACGGGTATATCCCCATTGATTTTATGGCATCGGCAACCCGGCCAACACCTACGATATATGCGCCCATCCGTAAGTCAACCTTATGTTGCAGCGCTGCCCGCTGAACCTGCTGATATGCCCTGATAAGAATCTGTTCAAGGCGGCTATTGACTTCGCTCTCTGTCCAAAAGAAGCTCTGAAGGCCCTGCACCCACTCAAAGTAACTGACAGTGACTCCGCCTGCATTTGCCAACACATCCGGAACAACCGTAATACCCTTATTCCGCAAAATTACGTCTGCTTCGGGCGTCGTCGGGCCGTTGGCTCCTTCGACTACTACCTTAGCCTGTACTCGGTTTGCATTATCGGCAGTTATTACATGCTGTAGCGCCGCTGGAACCACGACATCCACGGGCATCGTAAGTACATCATCAGCCGGGATTGCCTCGGCATCCGGGAAGCCAACGACCGATTTATTAACCCGGACATAGTCCTGTAGGGCAATGATATCGATTCCACCTTTACGATAAATCGCACCCTGAACATCAGAAACAGCTTCAACCTTTGCGCCGCTCAGGTGGAACAGCACTGCTGCAGCTGAGCCGACGTTACCGTAGCCTTGAACCGCGATGGTTGATCCAGGAAGCTGCATATTCAGCGACCGTAGAACTTCACGCGTAATCGTGACCACACCACGCCCTGTTGCTTCGACGCGCCCTTCAGAGCCTCCAACACTTATTGGCTTCCCTGTGACAACAGCCGGGACTGTAGTGCCCTTTAGAGCTGAGTAGGTGTCGAGAATCCACGCCATCGTTTGGCCGTTTGTCCCCATGTCCGGAGCAGGGATGTCCTTATCTGGTCCGAGAAGAATGGCTATCTCTGACGTGTACCGTCTGGTCAGGCGCTCAAGCTCATCTAAATTTAGCTGTGTCGGATCGCAGACCACACCACCTTTTGCGCCTCCAAACGGGATGTTTACAACGGCGCACTTAATGGTCATCCAAAAGGCAAGTGCTCGTACCTCATCAATGTCAGTGGCAGGATGATAGCGAATACCACCTTTGGCTGGGCCGCGCGTGAGGTTGTGATGAACACGGTAGCCAGTAAACGTCTGGATGTTTCCATCACGCATTCGAACCGGAAAGTGAACGGTCAGTTCACGCTTGGGCATTTGGAGAACGGCAGTAACATCGTGTTCCAGACCCATCAAGCCAGCCACCGCATGAAGCTGCTCTTGCGCCATTGCAAACGCATTAAAAGTTTGTTCCA
>JBEDDQ010000231.1:0-5356 GCA_041176185.1 Armatimonadota bacterium
TTCTTGAATCAAGTCTTCCATCGCGATTCCGCGATTTTGGTACTTCTTTGCAATCGACGTAACAAGCCGCAAGTTTGAACGTACAAGCTCTTCACGAGCAAGCTGTGCACGGCGGCGAGCAAATTCGCTTGCACCCTCGCGCTCTCCACTCTTAACCCACTTACTGAGCTGGCATTCCTGCGCTGCATTGAGCAACGTTGCTGCTGTAGGACCTCGGCGCTCAGCTAAAAAACTCTCAAAAGAACGGTACGTGTCTTTTGTGATGTCATCTTCCTCGTCCGATTCGACGGATTGCTGCAACTTGTCACCGGCATCGGCTTTGGCACTTGGTTCCTGATCTGTGGATGCTGCGCCGGATGCAAGTGGCTCGGATCCAAGTTTCTCACCGATCTCCAATGCTTCTTGGCGTTCTTGCTGCTCCATCTTACTCATTCTCCATCTCCATCAAAGCCAAAGTGTGCTGAAACGGTAAAACCGTTGCAGCGGGACAACCCGCATGGTGAAATCAATACGAACATTCAATGATGAACGTTCCCCAAAGCCACATCCAACCGCGCCTGTCACTTGTGACATCCGCACATCAAATCGTGTAACCGGCAGTAATCACCGAAGCGTAATATTACCCTTTCCATGGCAAGAATCCTGCCAAGGTCTGAAAATTGGTCTGTAAGAAAGCGAGATTGCCTGAACCGATGCCGAGTCGGTAATATCGGTCATCATGTCTGACTCCCGATTTAAGAAACTCGCCAACCTTCTGGTAACCCATTCGACCGAGCTTGTTCGAGGCGAGAGGGTACTAATCCACACGACCGATGTTCCAGATGCGTTTGTTTCCGAGCTGATATCTGCTGTAAGGGGAGTCGGTGCGTTTCCGGTCTTGATGTCGCAGAGTTCACGGTTGAATCGACAGTTGATTTTGTCCGGGGATCAGGCCTATTGGGAATCGGAAGCAAAATTAGCGATTGAGCAGCTAAAGACTGTCGATGCCTACATCAGTATTCGTGGAAACGTTAATACGCTTGAGACATCCGATGTTCCAGCCGAACAGATGCGTGTCTATCAGACATCCTACGGGCAACCAGTTACTGACTACCGAGTGAATAACACTCGCTGGTGTGCACTTCGGTGGCCGAATCCTAGTTTCGCACAGTCTGCCGGGATGTCGACGGATGCATTTGAGGACTTTTATTTCGATGTCTGTACGTTGGATTACGGCAGGATGGCCACCGCGGCTGCGCCACTTCGCGACCTGATGGCATCTACAGACCGCGTTCGGATTCTTGGGCCAGGTACCGACCTTGCATTCTCAATCAAGGAGATTGGCGCACGGATGAGCTATGGCAAACGCAATGTACCGGATGGTGAATGTTTCTCGTGTCCTACGATTGATTCAACCAATGGAGTGATCAGCTATAACGCGCCGACCCTGTATGCGGGCAAACCGTTTAGTGATATCCGGTTGGTCTTGAAAGATGGCGTCATCGTCGAGGCAACCTCATCCGATACTAAGTCGCTTAACGAGATTCTTGACACGGATGAAGGCGCACGTCGGAGTGGAGAATTTGCGATTGGTTTCAACCCGGTGATTCTGAATCCGATGCGCGACGTTCTTTTCGATGAAAAGATTGCTGGCTCACTGCACTTTACTCCGGGCAATGCGTATGCATCCCCAGGTAACGGAAACCGCTCCGGTGTGCATTGGGATATGGTCTTGATTCAGCGCCCAGAGTGGGGTGGGGGCGAAATTTGGTTTGATGATGTTCTGATTCGTAAGGATGGAAGTTTCGTTCCTGTGGCCTTACAAGGATTAAATCCAGAGAATCTAATCGGGTGAGCGGTGTTTCCGAGCGCGACATGCGTGTCGTACAGGACATGTGGACACTCGCTAATAACGAGCCGCTGACACTTTACGCGCTACAGAAGTATGGCGTAATCGACAGAGAGCGCTACAGGCGCTTTCACAATGGGCTCTGGCTTGAGCTGACACTTGAGTGTGACGAGCGCACAAAGGTATGGTCCTACGAGCTCGCGATACTAAGTCCTGATGGTTCCGACGTAGACCCGGATGTCGTCAGTTACTGGCTTGAAGCATTTCTTGGAAACAAGAAAGGGCTGGCAAGTCGACGATCATTTATGCTTCGGGATGCTCGGTATACATTTCCCTTTGGCGGCTAGTTTCATCAAAGTGAAACCACAGCAAGAATACTGGCACACTTATTTATTGGTTACCGAGTAATAAATTCTTAATTTTTCTGAAACTAGTTCCTCTTTCGGTTATCATATTCACTGGTTACTGAACGACAGCGTTGTGCGAAAGCAGCCAATACTTGCGGAAGGCAACAAGGAAACTACCCGTAGGTGGCGGTTTTCTGCGATGCGTCATTTCTGGAACCCGTTGTGTAACTCCAATTGCGCAATGTATTCGAGGAAAAACATGAAGAATATGACGATGACCGTCAGCGCACTCGCAGTGACGCTCGCCGGTATTGGCATTGCTCCTGTGTTCGCACAGGATGGTCCTTTCAAGGACGTTCCAAACGATCACTGGGCATACCAGGCGATCGAGCGTTTGGCCAAAGACAAGGTTTTCATCGGCGACACCGATGGCAAGTTTGCAGGCAAGCGTTCCCTGACACGCTACGAGCTCGCTATGGTTGTAGACCGTATCGTTCGCTGGGCGGATGCTACCTACGTTAAGGCTCCTCTGCCAGCAGCTCCTGAAGTCAAGTCCGGTGTTTCCATGGATCAGGTCCAAGACCTGCTCGGTGGCTATGCTAAGAAGTCTGACATCCCAGCACCTGCTAAGGTTGACATGTCCGGCGTTGCAAAGCAGTCTGATATCGACCTTATCCGCAAGATGGTTGCTGAGTTCCAGACCGAACTTACCACCCTTGGAGTGGATGTCGACAAGGCAAAGAAGACCCTTGACAATCATGAGAAGCGCATTGCAGCTCTTGAAGCAGCGAACAAGAACGCTGTCAAGATCTCCGGTGCATTCAATGCATATGTCCGTGGTGACTTCGGAACCAATGGTCTTGACGCTGTTGACTACAACAGTGCTGCAATTGCTGCTGGTTCTACCGTTCTCGGTACGAGCACCGTTCGCCATGACCTCGATGTCAACATCACCGCACCTTCCGTTGATGTAACCCTGAACTTCGGTAACTACCTGCCATCCCTGGGCTCTATTGCTCAGTACGCAGCTGGTTCTGCAACTCAGGGACAGACTATCTACAAGGCTGTCTACTCCACAAAGCAGAGCATCCCTGTTCTCGGAACCGTTGCCGCTAATATCGGACGTGTTCCAAGCCAGATGTCTGCTTTGACCTTCAAGGCATACGATGTTGATGCATACTTCAACAACAACAAGACCGACAACGGTAACTACCTTGTTGACGGTTTGAATGCATCCTTCAAGGTTGGTCCATTCTCTATCACAGCACTGGCTGGTAAGACTGACCCAATCGCTAACTCATCCCTGATCAATGCTGGAGATCCAACGCTCTCCACCGGTATCAAGGCTGGTATGAAGGCTCCTTGGGGATTCGACCGTGCAGATCAGATTGGTTCGCCAAACTCCGACGGTATCACGGTTAGCCGTGTAGCTGGTGGACGTGCAGGCTTCAAGCTCTTCAGCATCCCAGTCGGTGTCAGCACCGTTCTGGCAGCTGGACAGTCCAATGGTGACTTCGATCAGGTCAACGTCTACGGCGCTGATGCTAAGATCAAGCTCTTTGGCCTTGATGTATACGGCGAGTACGCTGAGTCCAACACCCGCTTGGGTGGCGCAAACGTAAACGTTCGCGACAACTCCGCATACAACGTTCATACAAAGCTTTCCAATGGCTCCTGGACCCTGTCCGGTGGTTATAAGGAAGTTGAGCCTCTCTTCGGTGCACCAGGTAGCTGGGGCCGCATGGGAACCAACGTCAACCCAACCGACATCAAGGGTGGTTACGGATCCTGGAACTGGACCCCAACATCCAAGTTGAACGTTATGTTGGCAACACAGAACTACACCGGTACTGACAAGGGTGGCAACACCAAGGATCAGAAGTCCGAGAACACCAGAGCAGGCTTCACCTACAAGCTGGGTTCAACATCTGACTTCTCTGTTTCTCAGGAAGTTACCAAGTACACGGATGCAGGCGCACTCACGGGACGTGAGACATTCACGAACTATGCTTATGCAAAGACCCTGAGCGCTACTTCGACCTTCCGTCTTCTGTACCAAGTTGTTTCGTACAACGATGGCACAGCTGACATCCAGAAGGGTGGAGTTGTTGCAACCCAGTTCTCGGTTAAGTTCTAACCTGAACTGCGCTTGCGCAGCCTAAAGCCAAACCCCCGGTTCTTGCGAACCGGGGGTTTTCTTTATCGTGCTATAATCTGCCCGTATGGATACTGGAGATTTTCGAAACGGCTTGTCTATCTTGTTCAACAATGACATCTACACCATTGTTGAGTTTCAACATGTCAAGCCAGGTAAAGGCGGAGCGTTTGTACGTTCCAAGATGAAGAATTTGCGAACCGGTGCTACGATTGATCGCACTTGGAATGCAGGTGAAAAGATTGAACAGGCACGCCTTGATCGTAAGGTGATGCAGTTCCTCTACTCTGAAGGTGCTGACTTCCACCTGATGGACATGGAATCGTTTGAGCAGGTCACTGTTGACCGTAAGCTCATCGGTGACAAGGAGAAGTACCTCAAAGAAAACACCGATGTTCAAGTCATCATTTTCAAGGAAGAAATCGTGCAAGTCACTGCTCCGGACTTTATGGAGCTAGTGATTACGGAAACCGACCCTGGATTTAGAGGAGATACTGCATCCGGAGGAAGCAAGCCTGCTACTTTAGAGACTGGTGCCGTAATTCGCGTTCCATTTTTCGTAAATCAAGGGGACAAAGTACGCGTTGACACACGTACAGATACCTACCTTGAACGCGTAAAGTAGGAAAAACATGGACCAGGAGCAGTATAGTCGTACTGGAGCAAGCACCCCGGTGATGCTGGCTTTTGCCAGTAATGTGTTTCACATCTGCATCATCGTGTTTGGACTTTCCACCGCTTACTTGTTATATGGCGTGTTTTTCGGTCTGGGTGATTTTGGATCCTGGGACCGAACGCGCCAAGTAACCATGTTGGGAAACATAAACCTCGCTGGCAATGCGATGCTTGCTGCAGCGGTGGTCGGGTCTATCTGCTCACTGGTGATTTTCTGGTTCGAGGAAACTGCCGGCTACCTGATGGCACTTCTGGCAGGGGCGTTCTATTTCGGAGTTCCGATGGCATTTGCCAGCATGGGTGGAGAACCATCTGTTGCAATGCGGATGACCGTTGCTAAGTTTCCTGTGG
>JBEDDQ010000232.1:0-5685 GCA_041176185.1 Armatimonadota bacterium
CGATTCAACAACGATGCGTACTGAATACGCAGCTGACCGGTATCCGGACTCTTTTTATAGACATCCGCATAGATTTTGACCGCATCAGCATCACGCCCCATAAACTGGTAGATTCGCCCCATCTGAAATTGTGCATCGGGTGAGTCCGGAGCCTGCTCAAGATAAAACTTGGCAACATCCTCGGCAACCTTAAGCAATTCCTTACGCTGATCGGAGCGTGCTGTGTACTTGCGGAGGATTGCTTCGAGCTTTGCAGATGTAATCGAGCTCTCCGTCGGCGCAAGTGTAGCTGCCTTATCAAAGGTTGCTATTGCATCATCAAAGCGGAGCTGCGCGATTCTATTACGTCCAAGGAGGAGGTGGATACGCCAGTCATTTGGGCGAAGCGTGTCTGCCTTTTGGAGATCCTGTTCGGCCGCCTTGACATTCCCAACCTGCTCGTGCACCAATGCGCTTGCTAGGTAGGGTTCAGCACTGTTTGGCTCAAGCTTTTTCGCTCGGGTTACATTTGCCTGACATGCTTTTTGCCAGCCGAGGAGCGCCTCTAGAAATGCAACACGCAGAATGGATGACACGCTGTCGGGAGCGATGCGCAGCGCAATCCGTGCGTGCTCCATGGCTTTATCCTGCCAGCCGATACGCTCATAAAGCGATGAGATGCCGCCGTGAAAGGCTTCGTCTTTCCCAAGAGCAGCATCCTTACGCGCGGTATTACTTAGCTCCTGTAGCAGCTGAGCAGCGCGCTTGGAATTGCCATGCGAGAGAAAGAAACGGGCAGCTTCCATCCGGGTTTCGATGGTCACACCGGGGTCCGTCAGGGATACCTCGATATCTTTGGCTTCGGCATTTTGGGATGTCAGCGCCGTGAGGTGTTTCTCATACGCTTGCCGTTGCCGGCGGGCATCGGATGTCGCCTTCCACTGCTTCATTTGCCAGGGGATGGACGCGATACCTGCTACGAGTACAAAAGCAAAGAGGCCGAGTACCCGTTTGTCGGGTGCCCGGCCATTGGACATGTTTGTCATTTACAGCTTCAATCCGAGTGGTCGGTGGGATTAGTTCCCTTTGAAGTACGTTTTACCACCACCGGGTGCGCCATAAGGCGCCCCGCCGCCGCCCTGTCCACCAGGACCAGCAGGACGCTGGTTGGCAAGATTGGCAGGAGGCATGCGTTGTGCTTTGATACGATCGATTTCAGATTGTGATGGCGTTACACCAGGAGCAACCTGATCGGAGCCTGTTGTTGCGGCTCCACCTGCAGCGCTGTCCTTGCCGCAGCCGGTGCACAGGGCACCGGCTACGACAACAAACGCGACCGCAAGCATCCAGCGGTCAGCAGTCATAACTACTTAACTCCGTAGTAGCTAGCGCGAACCTGACCAGCCTGGTTGAACTTAGCATGGCCATCGGCAAAGCCAACATTCGAACCACGGGTGTGGATGGTGCTGCTCTCATCCCATGCATTCGGGAACAGACCCGAACCTGCAGGAGAGCCGGAACAGGCATTTCCGTAGTAGTTAGGAATCCTGCCGTCGGTCTTTGCCCATGCGAGACGTGGGATACGGAAGTTTTGGCGGGCATCGTTTGGACGTCCGGCATTTTCCCAGTTGACCCAGTCACCGTAGCAGTCCCAGCTCGAGAGAGCGGAGATCATGTCGCCGACGATGAAGGTCTCAGCAGGGCGATCCATGGCAGCGATGCTTGGGAACGAGTAGGTCAATGGCTCGTTGGAACCGTACGAAAGCAACTCATTGTCAAGGATTGGGAGACGACCAACTGGCTGTGCACCCGTGTTGTCGTATTGGAACCAGCCGTTGTCACGGAAACGAACCTTGGTGGTCGCGGATGGGCAGGAGTAGACCTTTCCATTCTTGACGTATGGGTAAATCGCGTAGTACCAAATGGTCGTTGCGTTGTTCGGGCTATACCAACCCTTGTCACCCCAGTTTGTGGAGTAGTTTTGGTCCCAGCGCCACTCTGGGAAGGTCTCGTCGTAGTCCTGCGAATACATCATCATGCCGAGGGTCAGCTGCTTGATGTTCGAGAGACAGGATGCGCCACGGGCCTTTTCACGGGCCTGGGCGAAAACTGGGAAGAGAATTGCGGCGAGAATTGCGATGATGGCGATAACCACCAAAAGCTCAATAAGTGTAAATCCGGCATTGGATCTTGACTTCATAGCAATGCATCCTTTCAACTAAATGGAACAGATACTTCACGTCCTGACGACAATGTCAGGTGAGTGCATAATACACATAGAATACCCTAATTGCACAATATGAGTAATTGATTAAAATCGATTGAACAAATTTGTTGCTTAGTGATATCGGAAGTGATTTTTACACATGTGACGATTGCTTTGCATTGATGATGTCTCCGTCGATGTCAACATCATCCGGATTGTGCAACCATAATGTGGCAACGCTAACGATCAGAGGCTAATATCCCGCATCCCTACCCATTCAACAGGACTACATCCCTATGCCGGAACCACAATCCCCAACCACTTGGAGTGCTGACAACGGCAATGGTACGTTCAGTAACCCGCTCTTCTTTGATGAGTTTTCCGACCCGGACATGATCCGCGTGGGAAGCGATTACTATCTCACCGGGACAACGATGCATACCAGCCCCGGTTTACCTGTTTTGAATTCAAAGGACCTTGTCAACTGGACACTTATGTCCTATGCCAGCGACCGGCTCGACCTTGGACCCGAATTCCGCCTCGAGAATGGCAAAGACATTTACGGAAGGGGCATCTGGGCGCCAAGCTTCCGTCATCACAATGGCGTCTTTTACATCTTTGCAAACGTAACGGGTTTCCCGACGCTTGTTTACACCGCGAGCAAGCCGACAGGCCCTTGGAAACGCACCACGATGAAACGCGGCTTCCACGATTTATCTGTGCTATTCGACGATGATGGCAAAAAGTACATCGCGTGGGGTTACCGCGATATTCGTATCGCTGAGCTAAACGACACCCTAGATGACATCATTCCCGGGACAGAACGAGCACCGTTTGGCCCAGAGTCCATCATGGGCGAAGGAGCGCACTTCCTCAAAATCAACGGGATGTACTACATCATCAGTGCCTGGTACGCCGGCGGCTTCCGGATGCCCTGCGCACGCGCAAAGTCCCCCTTTGGCCCATATGAAGTCATTGATTCCATCAGCACCGGAGAGGCTTTCGGGATTACGCAGGGCTACCGCCTCCGCTCGGACAAGGGCGGCAAATTCGATATCAGCGCTCCAGATTCACGCCGGGATGGCATCGCAACCGCCATCCACCAAGGCGGAATCGTAGACACAAAGAGTGGTGAGTGGTGGGGCTATTCGATGATGGATGCCAACTCCATCGGGCGCCTGACGTGTCTATCACCCATAACATGGGTGGATGGCTGGCCGATGTTCGGTCTCCCCGGCAACATTGGGCGCACCCCGCGCACGTGGGTCAAACCAACAACCGGCGCGCGGATCAAGCCGACGGCACCCTACACCCGCAGCGATTCCTTCAAAGGGCCAAAGCTCGCGAATGCCTGGCAGTGGAACCACCACCCGGATGACAGCAAGTGGTCGCTCAAAACCCGGCGGGGCTGGCTAAGCCTCACGCCGCAGACATCCCCAGACTTCTGGCATGCGAAGAACACCCTGACGCAGCGCGCCATCGGGCCAAAATCCACAGTCACCGTAACCATAGATTCGGCAAAGCTCATCCCCGGGGATGTTGCAGGGCTTGGTTTACTGAACCATCCGTATGCGTGGATTGGTGTCCGCCGCGTTTCCAATAGTGAGCATCAGCTTACGATGTTCCATCAGGAAACGGGTAATGAAACATCCGTCGCGTTGCCGAAACCCGTCATCCAGCTGCGGGCAGAGTGTGACTTCCTAAGCGAGATGGCGACGTTCTCGTGGAGTGTTGATGGTTTGACATGGCAGGTGCTTGGCCACCCATTCCGGATGGTCTTTCAGCTCCGCACATTCCAGGGAATCCGCTACGCCCTATTTGCCTATAACACACTTGGAAATTCCGGCGGGCGGGCGGATTTCAGCAACTTCACGGTAGACGAGCCAGCCCCACGGGGCCTGATGAACGCGATTCCCTATGGGCAGGTCGTGTGTATCGAAAATGCGACATCTGGCCACGCCATCGCCGCATCCGGACAGCGTTTGATCAGCGTACCAGCGAGCAATGACAACGGCACAAGTTTTAGAATCATCGATGTAAAAAACGGCCGCGTCGCCCTCCAACATGTCAATACAGGCAGCTTTGTGACCGTTTCCGGTCTGGGTGATGCAGCAAAAATCAGCCTCCAAAAGTCACGCGCCGGGGACCGACAAGCCTTTCAGTGGACGGAGACCATCCATGGCGACATCCTGCTGCTAAGTGTCTCCGGACATCGAAATCTCCAAGTCCTCCCGGATGGCAATGTCGTAGCGACGGCAGATGGCACAACTCACGACAACAAGAATGGCGCGCGGCTTAAGGTCTTACCAATCGTTGACTTCGGGCGATAGGATTCATCATCGTAATCAGCAAGTACCGTTAATCAGGGGCTTACAACTATCCCACAGGCGGTTTGCCGTCTGATACGGCATCGAGAGGAGTCACCCTCCCGCTCTCAACGGAGGTTACCCTAAGCGACTGACGGGCTTCGAGCTCGGAAATAATCCGGTGGATGTCAGCGGATATGAGGCGAAGCTCTTCGAGCTCCTTTGATGCCAGTTCCTGGTTGCGCTTTGCGATTTCAAACTCATCCACGCTCGCTCGGTGCGTCTCCCTGATAAGTTTTTCTGTCTTCTTTGACTGCACATCCTGACCGACAAGGATTACGGACATCAGGACGAGCTGAAGAAAGTCCTGAATCATCCAGTCCACGAAGTTGTTTTCCGAGAGCGCCTTTGGGAGTCCGGCAAGCGCAAGGATAGCAAAAAGCCCCGCACACCACATCGTGCCGACCTTTATTGTGATTTTCTCTCCTAGCGACTTACCTTGATCTTCAAAGTTCTTCATGCTTAGTACCCTATCCGCGATTCTAACCGGTGTGTAACACCTCACTGAAACGCGCCTGATACGATTCACCCAATGGCCCTCAGCCGCAAAGCAAAGGTCGGAATCAGCATTTTCTGGTGATGCTTGTGCTTGCCGGGAGCTTTCTGATTTACCTTATCGGGATGCTGCAGCACATGTACCGCGATGTTGCGCTCAATTCTGAAGTCGGGTTGTTGATACAGCAGCATTCCTACGACAAGGCGTGCATCCGCCTACTCGCAAACCCCGATTATGCAAAAACGGATCGTGGGATACGCCGACAAATCCAGGCCCTCGGGGGTCTGGGGCGCCTCGCCGATGCGGAAGCCATCCTCTCCGAAAACCCGAAATTTGAAGACAGTGTTTATGCCCAGGAGACCATCGGTGAGCTGCGGATGCTACAAGGGCGCTATTCCGATGCCGCCACCGCATTTGACAAGCAATACAAAAGCCGTACGTTTGCAAAGGCCATTTTGGGCTCCAAAGCCCTCGCGATGTGGAAAGGGAAAACACCAGGCTCCCTCGATGTCGCAAAAGAATCATGCGATGACAGCGGGCACTACAACGCATGCGGCTTCTTCGTCATCGCCATGCACTCGCCTCCGAAGTCACCCAAACGCCTGAAAATAATCCAGCGAGCCGTGGAAGTTGCGCCG
>JBEDDQ010000233.1:0-3124 GCA_041176185.1 Armatimonadota bacterium
CTTGTTGCCGATGAGCATACCTGAAAGGTGGGATGTTGGCTTAGGACTTGACCGCAGTGGCAATAAAACGCTCGGGGACTATGCGCAAGCTATCTCCGCTTACTTTTCGCGACTGCTTGGCCACGCCCTTCGGATGACAGCTGTATAGCGCTTTTCATTTCGGCGGCCTGCACCATCGAGGGTAAATGGTAGAAACCCGACTTTGCGTACCGGCGAGCTAACATCGACACGGAAGTCATCCCTCGCTACATTCCTGAAACCAGGATCTTCAACAAAACTGCCAGTATCTCCAGGAGCAAGCTTCGGTACGATGCCCTTTGTGTTCCAATAGATGTTCTTGCCGATGATGAAGTTCTTGCCAGGGTCGCCCGACCAGTTTGATCCAAGCAGGGGGCCATCCGACCAAATCACCACATTTCGCTCAATCGTAAAGCTCAAATGTGCCTCTGGCCGCGTTCGCATCAGCTGAGCCTCGGTACCAAATCCCAGAATATTGTTCCTAACGACATTGTCCTTGCCATAGTGCTGGTGAAACGGCGCACTCGTGGTCCGCACGGCGACATTATTCTCGGCGACAATCCCTGTTGAGCCTTCATCGAAGTAAATGCCCCAGCCACCATAATCAACACTCTGAATGTCCGAGATCCAGTTGTGATGTAAAACCGTCCCCGGGCTCACGCCGAGCGTATAAATGCCACCCATGTCACTCAAAACCGATTGCCCAATATTGGTGATGCGATTCCACGAAATCTCGTTATGATGCGCACCACTAGGCTCATAGCCCCAGCTCCAGCCCGGCGAGATCGCCGTGTAGTAGAAGTCGGTGATGTCGTTATGGTCGATGACATTATGGTGTGCATGCCCAAGCCAAATGCCAACTGCCGCCGGGTGGATACGGCCACCATGCGCGATCAATGTGTCTTGAATCGTGACGCCATGGGTTTGCTTGTTTGCATCCGCGCGGTAACTGGTTTCACCCACCTTGATGCCACCAGCACCGAGGTCGACGAAGCGGCATTTGGAGATGGTGACATCCGATGAGCCATCCGTTATATCGAGAGCCCACGCACCCGTGTTACGAACCTCGACATCGTTGATTGTAATCCTGTTCGAATCGGTAAATGTGAGGGCTGCCGGAAGGTGAATCTCAGCCTGCGGGAAGTTATCGCCCTTTGCAGGCAATGAATACGCAGTGTGGGCAAATGTAAGATTTTCGAGCGTGAGATTACGGACATCTTTTGCAATCAGAAGCTGGTCGATGACCGGAGCGACGGCCGTAACCTTGTTCTGCTTTTCCCCCGGCTTCGGGATGTAAAAGACTTCCTGACCACCACGGTCATAGTAAAACTCACCTGGATCCGAGAGGGCTTCCCAAACATTTTCGATGATGTAGCGCCGCCCGGCGGCGATATTCGCATAGTTCACGGTTCCATGCGTCGCACCAGCCAGCTGAATACGACCACTCTTGGAATCGATCCCACCCGGCGCCAGTGGAAGCTTTGCCATCGTCCAGATTTGGAAAATGTTGACTTGAATTTCCGCTTGATGTTGCCATGCTGGATTGAATGTTCCTGGCTGGGATTGCAGAGCATCGTGGCCAGACCCATTTGGGGGCAAGTTGCCTGCAATTGTGTAAGCACCCGACTTTGGTAAACGTGGACGATAACGCCGCGCTGCTGCATCTGGTGTACCCGCAGCATGGATGTAGAGCTGCGGAACAGGGGATGAAACTTTAGCAGCCCACCAGCCATTTTCAACCGTTCGCCAATTCTTGATGGCAGTTCCACCCGATATAACGGGGCGCTTTCCCGGCTCTCCACGTAGCGTTAGGTTACTGTCAGAACCGTTTAGGCGAATCGGTGCGGCCAAGGAATGCGTCCCTGCGAGTAGGACAAGCGTATCGTGGCCCGGGGTAATACGAGCCGCCTCAATGCCTTCATTGATGGTTCGAAACGGTTTTGCTTTCGTTCCATTTCCGGATACACCGGCTTTTGGAGACACAAACCAAACGCGCTCGTTGGCGTTGTCGATGGCCACGTGACCACACGAAACAAACCCGGCCATCAGCGTACAAAGGACGAAAGGCATCATAGTGTCATTCCTACTTCAGAAGCTTGTTAACCGTATCGTCGATGCGCTTGTCGTTTTCCTGGTAGCCAACCCAGTTGGCGGCAACGTTTCCATTGGCATCAATGATGTATGTCGTAGGGATTCCGGACACTTGATAAAGCTTTTTGGCGATGGAGTTTGCGTTGTTCTGCGCGGCTGGATCAAACACAAATGGCAGTGTGTACTTGTCCTTGTTTGCCGGACCCCACTTCTTGTAGGCTTCTTCGGCATCCCAGACACACACTGCCAGAACCGTCACTTTGTCGCTGTTCTTGTTGGCCTTCCAAAACTCTTCCAAATGTGGCATCGCCATCATGCAAGGACCACACCAGGTTGCCCAAAAGTCAAGGACCACTACCTTGCCCTTGAAGTCAGACAGCTTGCCTGTGGTGCCATCAAGGCGGACATAGGTAAAGTCAGGGGCAGGGGAGCCAACGGCAAGAAGCGCTGGTCGAGGAGCAGCCTTTGGCAAGCCGACCGTTTGTGCTGCTTCTGTCGTTGGAGTCAACTTCAGACTTCGGCCATCGGTTGAAAACGTGGATGCATACACAGCACCACCCAGCGGAACCGGCTTCATAAAGTCGATGCGGTTACGGCCGTCTGCCTTGAGGTAGCCCCAAATCGGTGTGTCCGGACCGGTTGGTGTTCGGGTAAAAATATGCTCCCCGGTTGCATCCTGAATCACCAACTTCTCGGTCGTGCCATCGATGTTTACATCTGCGACATATGCACCTGGATCAAAGAACTGCACTCCTGGACTGCCTTCGTACTTGTAGAACGAGAGTGAGACCGTAGTAGAGTGTGACTCCAATTTGTTGGTGCCGTAGGAGACCCTGACCTTGGAAGCGGCCCCTGATGCATAGCCCTTCTTTGTCTGGTTGCGAAGGTCATCCACCTGCTTGCGCTCGGTAAAGACATCCCCACCGTCATCCGTCAGGTCGCCATTCGCATTCGCATCAAAGTAGAGCTTCCACTCACTTTCTGAAATGACATCGAGTGCGACCGGGTGCAAAGC
>JBEDDQ010000234.1:0-7542 GCA_041176185.1 Armatimonadota bacterium
GCAAAGCAGCCGAGTTTCTTCGAGCGTAGCTATTCGATTGCAAGTCTTCGGAGTGTCGCTCCTGACGATGAAGTGCGCATCCTATTAGGCTTGATGATGATGATTCTGCTCGAACGCAGCCGCGGCTAGGCGCGGCGACGGCGGATAAACGTGCATCCAAGTGCACCGAGTCCCAGCATTGTTAACGAAAGCGTCCCAGGCTCGGGTATCGACAAGGTGCCGGGGCCTGTAGTGTATTTCAGGACAGCAGAGCCATCAAAGGATGCCTTAGTGTCCGGGTTGGGCACATAATTCTGGTCGAGCCTGAAGGAAAACACCTTCGATTCATCTTTTGCAACAGGTCCGTCGAATCGAATCCCAGTGAGCAGGTTTTCGCCTGACTTTTCAACATAGGAGATGTTCGACGCGCCATTGATCGAACCGGCTACGATTGAGTCATAGACTGGTCTATCAACGCCAAGGATCCAGAAATTGAGGTCCTGGTATTCTCTGGCGTAGACTTTATAGACCCAAAGATAGCTGCCATCTGTTTGCTGTTCACCGGCAGCAATATTCAGAACCGACTGTGCACTTAATGGCAAAGCCGTCACTGACAGTAGTGCTGTGACGATGGTGGCGGAGACAAATGGCTTGAACATGGCTATGCAACTCCAAATTCTTCGAGCATTTGTTGGATTTCAAGGACTGCATCCCGGAAAACGGACACAACCCGGTCAATCTGCTCATCAGTAATGATCAGCGGCGGTTCAAAACGCATCACTTCAGGGTTATTCAGCGTGTAAGCGGCTACAACACCGCCCTTCACCAGGCTACCGATCACCAACTTTCCAACATCGGCATCTGCAAATTCCACGCCAATCATCAGGCCACGTCCCCGTACATCGACAAGAATTCCCGGGAAGTCCGCTTTGACTCCGGTCAATCCAGACATAAGGCGCTCTCCTGCGACTTCTGCCCGTGCTACCAACGCATCCCGTTGGATGATTTCGAGTGTCTTCAACGCCGCTGTACACGCTGCCTGGTTTCCTCCAAACGTACTGGTATGGAGGTACGGATTAACCGTGAAAACTTTGTCCCAGACGGCTTTTGTGCCGACGATGGCACCGATTGGCATCACTCCGCCGCCCAGCGCTTTCGCAAGCGTCAGGATGTCTGGTGTTACACCAGAATGCTCACAAGCAAAGAGACGCCCGGTCCGGCCAAGACCCGTCTGAACTTCATCTAGAATCAACAGTGCGCCATGCTGGTCACACAGCTTGCGGACAGCTTGGATATAGCCATCCGGTGCAACAAATATTCCATTTTCACCCTGAATCGGCTCCAGAATAACTGCGGCGATTGTGTCATCAATGGTTGCTTCAAGCGCTGCGACGTCGCCGAACGGGACAAAGTGAAACGTTTCCAGAAGGGGACGGAAGGGATCTTTGTATTTGTCCCGTCCGGATGCGCTGAGCGCTCCAAGGGTCTTCCCGTGGTACGAACCATGCGTACTGATAAACGCAGGCCTTCCTGTCGCCATCCGGGCAAACTTCAGTGCACCTTCAACGGCTTCCGCGCCGGAGTTACAGAAAAAGGAATATTGAAGATCCCCCGGCGTCAGCAGCGCAAGCCGCTCTGCAAGGTCAGCCAGAGGTTTGTTCAGAAACGTCTTGGATGACAGGGGAAGCTGTCGCAGCTGTGCATATACAGCATCAACAATCTCTTCATTTGCATGGCCGAGTGAAAAAACTCCGTAGCCTCCGAGGCAATCAATGTAATCATTTCCTTCGATATCGGAGATGATGGCACCGCTTCCGGAATGTTCGACGCGGTCGAAACCTGCAAGGCGTAGGAGGTTTAGCGCGGTTGGGTTGACATAATCCTGATACTTACGGGCAACATCGGCAGTGATGGCATCGGGTGTTGTATCCATGGAAAAAGTGTACCACCGGAGCGCCGCGGGGCTGTGTGATAGGTTGTGTCATGCGACCGACAATCCGCGTTATAGCCGTTGGTAAGTTAAAGGAATCCTTCTTCAAGGATGCCTGTTCTGATTACGCAACCCGGCTTTCGAACATGGTTTCTAAGCTTGAGATCATTGAGGTTGCGGATGAACCGACACCCGATGGTGCATCGCCGGCTGATGAGGCATCGATTCGCCAGCGCGAAGCCGTCCGAATTCTTGCTAAAGTCGGAGACCGCGACTACGTCATTGCCTGTGACTTAGCGGGAAAGCAGCTGGACAGTCCAGCATTTGCCCAACAACTTATGGATGCGGCTACGTTCCATAGTGCAAGCACGTTCACAATCGTGATCGGGGGCTCGCTTGGTATCGATAGCTCCATTGTCGACAGAAGCAATTTTCGCTGGTGCTTCGGTAAGCTCACACTTCCTCATCAGCTTGCAAGAGTAATCGCTCTGGAACAGACCTACCGAGCATTCAAGATTCTTCGCGGAGAGCCTTACCACAAGTAGAGGCTAGTCATTTCGAGCCCGACTGATGGCCGCATGGAGGCGACGTCGGACTGCGGTCACCTTTGCAGGCGGCTTTCCGTGCACTCCGTTCGTCAGCAGTACAACAAAGAGATCATTCGCTGGATCCAGCCAAATGCTTGTACCTGTAAAGCCGGTATGGCCATAGCTGCCGACCGTGAGCTCACCACGGACGTTATAGTCGCTGGCGATATCAACTCCAAAGCCACGTTCTTCACCAACAAATGGACTCTGCGGCGATGTCATCCGAGAAACCGTTCCCCGTCGCATAATCCGAACACCATCGACCATCCCACCGCCAAGCATCATCCTGCACCATTTGCTTACATCTTGGACGGTACTAAATAACCCTGCATGCCCTGCGACACCGCCCATCGCCAGTGCCGTCGGGTCATGGACAAAGCCCTGGTTTTCCGGCCGATTCATGTCAGCGGCCGTGCTCGCACAGCGGCTATGCTTGGCAACGGGCGGATTGAAACTCGTGTCGTTCATTCCAAGTGGAATGAAAATGTTTTCACTACAGAACCGGTCCAGTGTTTGTCCAGTGACCGCTGTCACGACTGCACCTAGCGTAATAAAGGAAAAGTCGGAATAGAGAAATCGGGTGCCCAGTGGGTACATCACTTTTGAGCGCGCGATGTCATCGGTAATCTGGCTCAGGCTAACTTTCTTGCCACGGTAATTTCCGCCGGCCGGGAAGCCTGCGCAGTGGGTGAGTAAGTGCCGGATGGTGATGTTTCCCCGGTCGGCGAAACCGGGGATCTTTGCTTGCTGAGCGAAAACGGGCAGCACCTTTGCCACAAGTGTCTCCGGAGAGAGTGAACCGCGCTCAAAAAGAATATTGATGGCCGTAGCTGTCGCTATCACCTTGGTGACCGATGCCATGTCAAAAATGGTGTTGACATCAGCCACGATTGGGACCGGACGTGCGACTTTGTTCCCAAAAGCGACCTCGACAGCGCACCTGTCATGACGATAGACAGACAACGCTGCACTGGGTATTTCCCCGGCACGGACAGGTTTCCTGATCTGATCTATCGCGATGTCTAAGAGGCGTGCATCAAAGCCAGATGGCTGGTCACGCAGCGAGCGTCTTTCCATGCGCATCATTGTACGCCGGGAGCTGGATTGTGAAAACGGAGCCCCGGCCAAGACGTGACTTGACGCATACTTTTCCGTGATGCTCTCTGACAACACGTCCAACAATCGATGTACCCAGTCCGGTTCCACCATGCTTCGTCGACACGACTTCATCTGTGAACAGCTTGGTCCGTGTTTCTTCGGTCATTCCATGGCCGGTATCGGTGATGCTAATCTCGACCATCGATGGATCGTGAACGCTATTGTTCGCGGTTATCGAGACTGTGCCGCCATCTGGCGTAGCTTGAAGCGCGTTGTTGACCAGATTGTAGAGCGCATCATACATGTGGTCTTTATCGTGAAGAACGGGATGTGTGGCTGGATCAATGTGGCAATAAAGGTCAATACCCCGTCCCTTTGCCGACCGGCCAAGCGTTTTCTGGACCTGCTGAATACTTCCGATGATGGAGTCAGCTTCGAAGTTTGGCTCTGGAAGGCGTCCCTTAACCATACCGGCGATGTATTCCGTACGGCGACGCACCCTCTCAGCACTGGTGACAACATCATCGAGAATCCAACCCGCAGCGTCCTGTGCATTTCGTACTGCAGCATCGAGCTGCTGGCGCCATGGGGAACTGTCGCTCTCAACAAGTGCGTTTAAATCATGCATCAGCCCCAAGATGAGCGATTGTGCCGTTAGCGCACCACTCTCTATGGGTGTCATCAAATTCTTAATATCATGTGCAATTTCACCGACACGGTGACCAATTTGTGCATCTCGCGATTGGGCGGCAAGGCGAATCCGTTCGATACCTAGCGCAGCGTGTGTACAGAGCACTTCGAGGACAGAAAGGTCGCGCTGCGTAAACGGATCCTGACCATTTAGGACTTGAAGAACACCGACAGGGCGTCCCCCAGGTGCGCACAGCGGGATCGTAATCGTCGAGCGGGTCTGAAAACCGGTGCGGTTATCCGTGTCTGGGTCAAAGTCACTACGCATCCGAAGGTTATCATCGAGGATAGGGAGGCCCGTTTGGAAGACATGT
Source organism: Armatimonadota bacterium (assembly GCA_041176185.1). Lineage (GTDB taxonomy): Bacteria > Armatimonadota > Armatimonadia > Armatimonadales > Armatimonadaceae > CAIRTT01. The sequence goes on from JBEDDQ010000234.1 coordinate 4,599, forward strand.
CCGGCGATGCCACGGTCTTCAGGGATGCCAGTGCCGGTTAGCGGACCGGATGCATCCCCAACGACGGCAGCAAATACAAGCTTTCGTGATGCGGGGTTGTGGATGAAGATGCTTCCGGCATCAGCGTGGACAACGCGTACCGCAATGTCCAAAACCCGTTCGGTCAGCTCATCGATGGTCGAGGACTGCATCGCCGCCAAGGATGTTCTGCGTAACGCATTGAACTGTCGGTCTCGGACCTGACATTCATTCTGCAAACGCTGAAGCTCTTCCCGAAGCGATACATTTTCATCACTCATCTGGTCACTCTTTTGAAATCCAGTCCACACCATCTTTAGACTCCTGAATGAAGTGTCGGCATAAATACAGTTCATCAATAGGAGTATTGAATGGGTGCGAACAGACGGGTACACTTTCACCAAGCGCACTCAGCGCAACAAAATGGGACGGAAAAAGCAGGTTATGTCTAACAGCGCAGCTATCGGAACGCAGGCAGAGAAGTCAACTTGGAGAAACAAAGTCGGGCTTGCTGAAATGCTCAAAGGCGGTGTCATCATGGATGTCATCAATCCGGAGCAAGCGCGTATCGCCGAAGATGCTGGTGCGGTTGCAGTCATGGCACTTGAGCGTGTCCCTGCGGATATCCGTAAGCATGGCGGTGTGGCACGTATGTCAGACCCAGCGATGATTCAGGAAATCATGGATACGGTGACCATCCCCGTGATGGCAAAGGCCCGTATCGGCCACATCATCGAAGCACGTATCCTCGAGGCGATGGGCGTCGACTTCATCGATGAGTCGGAAGTCCTTACCCCTGCCGACGAAGAATTTCATATCGATAAGAACATTTTTAAGGTTCCTTTCGTGTGCGGCTGCCGCAACCTTGGTGAAGCGCTCCGCCGCATCGGTGAAGGTGCTGCACTAATCCGCACCAAAGGTGAAGCGGGTACGGGAAATGTGGTCGAGGCAGTACGCCATATGCGCACAGTACTAGGACACGTTCGCAAGCTGCAAACCATGGACCGTGCAGAACTCATGACCGAGGCGAAAAACCTCGGTGCTCCATATGACATCGTCATGCACATCGCTGAGACAGGCAAGCTTCCAGTGCCCAACTTCTCAGCTGGTGGTGTTGCAACGCCTGCAGATGCTGCCCTTATGATGCACCTCGGCGCGGAAACAGTCTTCGTTGGGAGCGGCATCTTCAAGTCCGGTGATCCGTCGGAGCGTGCTAAGCGCATCGTGGATGCCGTTACGCACTATCAGGACTACGAGCGTCTGGTCGACATTTCCAAGGGACTCGGCGAGCCGATGGTCGGAATCGACATCCATAAAATGCCCGAAACAGAGAAATTCGCCGATCGCGGCTGGTAGGCTGACTGCGTGTTAGCTGACTACAAGTTTTGTCCGCGGTGTGCGGCAACCCTCGAAACGGTGGCGATTCCCAAATCGTCACCGTTTTCGCGTCGAAAATGCCCCGACTGCGGTTGGATTTTCTGGAATAACTCCCGCCCAACGGCAGGCGGGCTGATTCTAGATGACCAAAACCGCCTGATGTTGATCCGGAGGGGGATAGAGCCGAGTCTGGGACTTTGGGATTTACCTGGTGGCTTTCTTGAACCGGGTGAGCATCCGCTCCACGGGTGTATCCGCGAGCTGCAAGAGGAAACCGGGGCTGTTGTTGAGGCGGTCCGCCTCCACGGTGTATTCATGGATACCTACGGGCCAAATCCGGACAACCACACCCACAACACGTTTTATATGTGCCGTGTTGTTGGAGGTGAGATTGCGGCTGCGGATGATGCCGAAGAGCTCGCGTGGTTTGCTTACAAAGATATCCCGTGGTCAGAGCTTGCGTTTCGGAATGTGACTGAAGCACTTGAGCAATGGGGAGGCGAGCCTCTCTGATGCCAAAGACTATCGGTGTCCTTGCGCTGCAAGGTGGATACGCGGCACATGCCAGCGTCCTTCGTCGTCTGGGCGCGAATGTAATCGAAGTGCGCCTGCCAGAACAGCTTGCGCTCTGCGATGCGCTCGTGATGCCCGGAGGTGAGAGCACAACCATCATCCGCCTGCTTCAACGAAACCATCTTGACTCGGCGATTATCGACCGCGCCAAGGCTGGAATGCCTATCTTTGCGACATGTGCCGGTCTGATTTTGCTAAGTAAGCGGATTGAGAAAGGCGCCGAACGCGGAGGCCAGCCAACCCTTGGTCTCCTCGATGTAGCCGTTATTCGCAATGGCTTTGGCCGGCAGCTAGATTCCTTCGAAACAGACTTGCTTATTAAAGGACTCGATACTCCGCTGCGTTCCATTTTTATCAGGGCACCTATCATCACGGATGTCGGTCCAGACGTTGATGTTCTGACAACGGTGGATGACAAAATCGTGATGGTGAAGCAAGGCAAAATTCTTGCTGCCGCGTTTCATCCAGAGCTTTTGGATGATGATCGTGTCCATGCGTACTTTCTGGATGTCGTGGTTGGAGACTAGATCCCTATTGGCTGGCCTGATTGCACTTTGCAGTCTGGTCGGGTTTGGATGTAAGCAGAAGGGTGTCGATATACGCCCTCTCGGACAGTCGCAACCCGGGACTCCCGAGGGGGAAAGTGCCGATGGTCGTCCACGCTGGAAGTCGTTACGGGCGTTTGCCGTCGGTGATGTATGGGCAGCTTCCCCTGATGGAAAGTTTATCGCGACAATCGATGACCAGCGCTTACGCATCACGACATCACTCGCTGGACCCGTGCTGCATCATGTCGCACTTCCAATCATCGCACATGACCTCATTGTCACAAAGTCATCGGTCATTTGCTTCAAACGCCTCGATCCTGCCGCCACAACTGTCGCTGTGCTAGATATCCAATCAGGAAAGTGGACACGCTTCGAGACGAACGCAAGCATCTGGCAAATGACTGCAGATGCATCAGGCGATGGCATTT
>JBEDDQ010000235.1:0-9807 GCA_041176185.1 Armatimonadota bacterium
GGCTGGCACATTTTATAAACCGTTGCGTTTTACTTCTTGCCGAAGGTGTACGTTACAACGTAGCGCTTGGAGAAACCACGTGCATCGATTGCTTCCTTGGCATCCGCAATCAGCTCAGGAACGATGGACAGATCGCTCTTGAGAACTGGCTTTGAGTCCGTGTTTGGCAACCAAAGAATTGGAAGCGTTCCATCAACGTTCGCCTTAGGAGCAAGGTTATCGTAGTTCGGTGTGTTGTCTACATTGAAGGCGGCTGCGGCTGGGTCAATCTTCTGGTAGCCAACAGCTTCAGCTGTCGGTGTGAAGACAAATTCCGTACCGGTTCCAGAAATGGTGTAAACCGTCTTCTGGTATGGAGTCGCGAGCTCACGGCCATTTTCCGTATCGCGCACCAGCTCAAGGCGCTGGCGGTCACGGGTAAAGGTTCCGGATTCGGTTCCACCGTACGACTTAATCGTATAGCGGCCATCTTCAGAGAAGGTGATGGTATCGGTTGGTGTACAGACATCGATGACCACATTGCGGTCCTTGAGCTCTGTCTTAGGGTCACCAACAACACTGCTGGCGTCGCCACAGGTTACCCGTGTACCCAGCGCGGAAATACTGGTCTTGCTGTATGTTCCGACAAGTGCGCGGGAGCTGGAATCGAGATAGTTCTGATCCACACCTCCACCGCCACAACCAGTTAACAGACTTCCAAGGCTCAGCGAAGCTGCAATACCTGCGAACCCGAACTTAACGAAGCGATGCGTCACGTGCTTCCTCCCAATGCCATTTGGTACCCACCACTGGCAGTTGCCAATATACCATGATAGGTCTTTTTGTAGGGACATTAAGGCGAATCCATTAGTGGAAAGCACAGCAATGCGTCCTCAAATCACATCCCGTCTCAGAATGGCTGATGAAGCCGGACGGACATCAATTGAGGGACGGTCCAAACATTTTGACGGCAGCGAATTGGTATACTTCGGTGCCATGTCATCCCCAAAAACCGTAGTTATCGCCATGTCTGGTGGTGTCGATAGTGCTGTTGCCGCCGCGCTCCTCAAGGAGCAGGGCCATGATGTCATCGGTGTGACGCTGCAAATCTGGCAGGAATCTGCCCACGAAACAAAGGGTGCGGGCTGTTGTTCTCTTGGTGCGGTTGAGGATGCCCGCCGTACAGCAAATCGCATCGGGATTCCCCACTACGTCCTCAACTACCGCGAGCCCTTCGCCGAGAAAGTCATCGCGCCATTTATAAAGGACTATCAGCGGGGCCGAACGCCAAACCCATGCGTTAACTGCAATCGCTATATAAAATTTGATGCTCTCCTCGAGAAAGCGACATCCCTAGGTGCCGATTACCTTGCAACGGGCCATTATGCGCGCGTGCATCACGGACTCGGAGCGGAAGGTCGCCACGTTCTCTGCCGGGCTGAGAATGGCTCAAAGGACCAGACGTACGCGCTTTATGCGACGCTTCAGCATCAGCTTGCGCGCATGACCATGCCTCTTGGTGAGCTTCCAAGCAAGGATGTCACCCGTCAGCTGGCGCGTGACTACGGCCTTGCGGTCGCGAATAAACCGGATTCGCAGGAAATTTGCTTTGTCCAGGACCGTAACTACACCGAGTTCCTCGAGGAAACGGCTCCTGAGACGCTGGTTCCAGGTCAGTTTGTCGATACGAGTGGGAAGGTCCGCGGCACCCATGATGGCATCGCGCGTTACACCGTCGGCCAGCGCAAGCGTATCAATGTTGGATCGAGTATTCCCTTATATGTGATTCAGGTGGATGCTGAGACGAATACAGTCGTGGTTGGTGATGACGATGCATTGTTTGCGGCGGGCTGTGTTGTCGAGGATTTGACGTGGGTTTCGCTGGCTGAACCGCCGGTCGGAGAAGACATCCCGTGTGAGGTAAAGATTCGATATAACATGGAATCTAAGCCAGCAGTCCTCCGTCGTCGCGCGGATGGTTTGGTGGATGTTCTCTTTGATGAGCCATTGCGTGCGGTCACTCCGGGTCAAGCTGCTGTCTTCTATGGAACTAGAGAGCGTACGGATTGGGTATTGGGTGGTGGAACCATTACACAGCGGATAGAACAAGCCTGATATTCGAGGTTGTTTACGCCGATGATGAGGGTTGTTGGAGGGTAATAAGATGGCACGTAATGAAGATCGTGATGACAGCTCGGTAGTACTGGGTGTTGCTGCAGGCCTTATTGTAGGTGTTGCCATTGGTGGCGTTCTTGGCCTTTTATTCGCACCAAAGAGTGGCGAAGAGCTGCGTTCAGATATCAAGGACAAGGCTGAAGAAGCAATTGACCGCCTGAATGATGCATCCTCGGAGCTCGCAACCCGTGCCAAAGAGTTGGCTGACCGGACACGGGACAGCCTGACAAACTCCGTCGAAGTGGGCAAGGATGCCTACCAGAAGACGAAGGAAGAGCTTGCCGCGCGCCTTGATGCCTAGGTTATAAATTCCATTCCATTGGATGAACCGTCGATGACAACGCCACAGCACGCCTTTCGTAGCGGCTTTTTTGCCGTTACGGGTGCAGCCGTGGCGTTGCTTTGTCTATTTGCCATCTATATAGGTGGTCAGGCTCTGCTCTCTATCGCCACGCCGTTTCTTGCGGGCGGAATTTGCGCCCTCCTGCTCGACCCGGTAGTCGTGCGCTTGGAACACATCCACCGTATTTCCCGCGGAAACAGATCGATTGCTGTTGCGATCTCAGGCATCGGCTTTCTCCTTATCTTTGCGGCCCTGATTATCCTGATTGTCCCGGTTTTGGTGGCGCAGGTACGGGCATTGATGGACTGGATTTCGTCAGATGGCCCTGCGGAGCTTCAGGCTTGGGCAGACACCTGGCTTGCATCTCATCGGACGATTGGTCCCTTTTCCCTCCCGGCGACGTTGCAGGATGTCACTAACCAATACTCCGAGCAGCTCACGGTGCTTGCCCGCCGATATGGATCAAACTTTGCGAATGCATTGATAGGCGGCCTCGGAAACGTTCTCCAGCTCATCCTCGTCCCGATTGTCGCGTTTACACTCCTAAGTGACCTCCCGAAGCTGCGTGCGCGATTGCTTTTTCTGCTTCCGGAGTCATCCCGCCTGATGGTTGTGGACACCCTCCGTGAGATTGGTGGAATTTTCGGTAACTACCTGCGGGGGATGGTTCAGGTTTCGCTCTTATATGGCATCGTAGCGACGGTGGCTCTGCTCTTAATGAGCTTGTTTGCACCGGGTATCCGCTCCTATGCGCTGCTTGTCGGTGTTGTCGCAGGGGTTCTCTACGCAGTTCCGTATGTTGGCTTCCTTGGCACGGCGCTGCTTACATTGACCGTCGGTGTCATCGGGCATATCCCGTTTACCTGGGTTGGCGCCGAGATTGGGCTGCTGTTTACAATAAACATGGTCTTTGACAATGTCGTTACCCCGCGGATTGTCGGTGGTGGGATAGGGTTGCATCCCTTGCTCGCGATGCTCGCTCTCCTACTAGGTGCCAGCTTATTTGGTCTGGTGGGGATGCTGATTGGTGTTCCGGTCGCGGGGTCCTTGCAAGCCATTTTGCTCAAGCGATTTCCAAGGCTGTCCACACCGACATCGGATGAAGTCTACGCACTCGCAGAACACCTTGCAGAACCAGCAGCAAGCGCGGCTCATGCGCATGGCAACCGGGGGCAACTCTGATGCATCACGTGATGGAAAGTGGCTGGTGTGTTGACTGTGGGATGCGCCGTGGTGCCGATGGGCGTTGTGCGAACTGTGACCCGTGGTGGACGCATCCGATGTTACAGCACGGCGGGTTGGCGGTTTTGCTGGCGGTTATCGGCACGATAGTGATGATTACGCTTGGCAAGGCGAAAGAGCGTGATTTTGAGGAGTCTGCGCGGAGTGGTGGAAGCGGAAGTGTTTCCCGTCCGAGACAGGGCTGGTCACCTGCGGGTGGCAGCAATGAGAATGCAGCACTTCCCGGATTTGGCGGATCGTATCCGTCTGCATCCGCACCCGTTTCGATTTACGCACCACCTCAGGTAAGTGCTCCTGTGCAGATGGCGGGTGGTGGCTACCGGATGTCGGATGAAGAGCGTGCGCTTGCGGATCTCAGTGCGCTTCGTGGTGCCGTTTACGATGCAAATACGGCGGCGCGGACGCGGCTTGAGTTTGTAAATGCGTGGGAGCGTCGCAACCACATTGGGCGGCGGCAGGATTACAGCGTTTCGCAGTAGTAAAAACTGCTGAACGGTTAAAATGTGTCGGGCTCCCGCTTCGCGGGAGCCCGTTTTTCTTCCCATCCGTCAGACTACTTCATACGGTTAACACTGCGAATGAACGCGGTGATCTCCTTGATGGCTTCCGGGGCGAATGTTTCATCAATGCTTCCGTATTCTTGAGGACTACCTGTATCAGAATGTTGGAACAGGTGATTCAGCCCGGGCATCAGGCGTACGGTCACACGTTGGTTTCCGCCTGAACGCAGTGCTTTCTCAACTTCGGGGACATTCTGGGATGCGATGACCTGCAGATCCTTGTCGCCATTCAACACCAGCACAGGGACTATGACCTTGCGCAATGCCGGGCGTGGATCGTAACTAAGGAAGTAGCGGAACCACGGTGTCGCATACTGTTGCACTTGGGCATCCACCATCGCACGGTTCTTCTGAGCCTCAACCTTGTCTGCCGGCGGAAGGGATGCAATAAGGGCATCTGTTTCCTTCTTCAGCGCAGCCGCGAACTTGTTTGGATCAGGATTACTTGGGTTCTTGCGAACCACAGCTTCAATGGCCGCGATGAGACGTAGCTGTGAGTCACGACTCTTTTTGATTGCAGCAGGGGATGCCTTCATCGACTTCATGATGGCTTCGGACTGCATCAGGATGACATCCTTGCCAGGCACTCCCGGTCCGGCAAGCATGACGATAAATGCGACATCCGGGTTGCGCGCCGCCACCATCGGAGCAATCAGGCCACCTTCAGAGTGACCAACAAAGCCGATTTTATTGCGTTTGACATGCGCAGTCGTTTTGAGGAAGCGAACTGCACCTTCTGCATCATTTGCGAAGTCCTTGGATGTCCCAGCAGCCTGATCACCCGTTGATAATCCAACGCCACGGTCATCATAGCGAAGGGATGCGATTCCTAGGCGTGCCAGCTGGTCAGCGAGGACATGGAACGGCTTATGGCCGAGGAGCGTTTCATCCCGATCCTGACCACCGCTACCGCTGACAAAGACTGCCGCCGGGAATGGCCCAGGCCCTTTGGGAACGGTGAGCGTACCAGCGAGAGTGATACCTTTCGCGATGGATGGGAAGGTGACATTGGTTTCGATGTATGGAAACGGCGCCTCGGGTGTCTGCGGGCGTTTCGTCGGAACGATGGGTTTATCGGAGAGAGTGATGGTGAGCGGGAGCGATGCGACGCCCTGTTCCCAGCGACCGGTGATCACTTTTCCGCTGTCATCCAAAATACCGGTGAGCGATGCGTTCACTGCGGGAAGAGCAAGCTTTACAGATTTGCCATCCAGAGATATGTCGCCGACAGGAAGTCCATAAGCGCTTTGGTCCGGACTGTCCATTGTGGCGGATAGCTTACCGGCCGTATCGGACTTGATGTGAAAAACGATGCGCAGGGCAATGGCTCCCGTGTTTAGCTTTCCCTGCCAGTCGCCGATGAGGGGTGATGGACCTTGATTGGATGCATTATGGGCATATCCCACTCCAAATTGAATGCGCAAATGTGTTCTCCTGAGTGCCACACGAATCCATTTCTTTCGAGGCATTTGTAGCAATAATCGGCACACGATCATCGGAACTCGATGCGTACAACTGTCGTGAGCTACATCGCTCATTTTGTTTAACATTTATTCGTGGTCATAGCCTCACCATTACTTGTATTAACGTAATATTTCTCCCAGATTAGAAAGATTCTAAAATAAGCATATAAACGGTCACTTGACGCACCTAGAGTATTCAAGAACGGTGCAATTTCCCAGTACTTCTAACAGGTAAAGAATCAAAAACTACCTGATGTCCTACGTACACCATAGGCTAAAAGTGGCGTTCTTTGGCATCACGCTTGCATCCAATGACTCCGTGAAAGCAACGCTGGCAACGACCAGTGCGAAGTGAGTCAAGTTTATGATTTTTGAAGACCCAACCGACCCCACCCTCACCCAAGTGAAGGAAGTTCCAAGCACTGCACTCTGCTTGGCAGTTCCTGATACGGAAGGTGAGGAGCTCGTTGTTCACCGCGAAAAAGGCCGTGAATTTGTGTTTCTCTTTGAGTCCTTGGATGATGCATACGATTGCTGCCTGATGGCAAGCCAAGCGCTCGGATTTATGCCGCGGATTGTACGCTCCAATACGGATGCACTGCACTTTCGCTTTGCCCGCTACAAGCCAGCGGGTCTGGACACAATCGATCTGCCCCTTAAGGGTTAAACAACTTGGTGGTTGCTGTTAGCGCTCCCCTCCACAAACATTCCCAGTCCCTCGGGAAACTTGTGGTGGGGATGCAGGAAGGCAGCCACCGCCTGCTGAAACGTTAGGCATGTTCACTAAAGAGTTCCTCTTCGACACATCCGATGTTCCCTTTGCGGAGTGCCATGCATCCAGTCTGTGCAGAACAGCTGATGGTGGATGGTATGTGGTGTGGTTTGCAGGCACGCACGAGCGCCACCCGGATGTTCGCATCTGGGGTTCGCAGCGATCGCCGGAAGGTGTCTGGAGTACTCCAAAAGTTGTCGCAGCCTACGGTTCAGAGGCTCACTGGAACCCTGTTCTCCACCGAGACAATTCAGGACGACTGCATTTATGGTTCAAAGTCGGGGCAAATGTCCCCGTATGGAGAACGATGGTGCAGACATCAGAAAATGATGGCCGTTCCTGGAGCCGGCCGACAGAGCTGGTAGTAGGAGACATCGGAGGACGGGGTCCAGTCAAAAACCCAATCCTAGTCACGCGTTCAGGCGTTTGGCTAGCCGGCGCAAGCCTTGAAACCGCATCCGATGAAGCATCCGATGCAAAGTGGGATGTCTTTGTCGACCGGTCAACCGACCATGGCAAGTCATGGACATCCACAAAATGGATTGAGCGCAATCCATCCCAATTTCCAGATCCCGGTGCGATTCAGCCAGCACTGTGGGAATCTGGCGCTGGTCAGATTCACATGCTTTGCCGGACGACCAGTGGGTGGATTGGCCGCTCGGATTCATCCGATGATGGCCGTACATGGTCGCCCCTTCGACGCATACCGGTTCCACACAACAATAGCGGCGTGGATGTCTGTACCCTCCCGGATGGCCGTGTTATCTTGTGTTGCAATCCCATCCCGCGTGGAACATGGCCAGACCGCTCCCCGATCAGCATTCTTATTTCCAAGGACAACGGAGAAACCTTTACAAAGGTTTGCGATCTTGAAACTGAGCCACAGTCCGAGTTCAGCTATCCAACGATTGAGACCAGTGGGCCAAACAAGGTCACGGTGGTTTACACGTGGAAGCGTCGCCGAATTGTCTGGGCGGATGTCACGATCGACTGATCACATTTTGTCGTCGTCAGGTGGATTCAGAATGGGTGAATTCCCGTATCCACCCCCGTGATATTCTGAAATCATCCTCTTGTAAGGGAGACAGCTAGAATGTCCCAAACTTCGTCCGTGGATGAGCTTTCATCGCCATCCGATTTTATTTCCCGCATGCGTCACACGACGGCGCACGTCCTTGCTCAGGCAATTCGTGAGCGGATGCCAGCTGCCCAAATGGGCGTTGGCCCGGTCATCGACAATGGCTTTTTCTACGACTTTGAGCTGCCCGAGCATCTCTCAGAGGATGACTTTCCTGCGATCGAAGCCCGGATGCGTGAGATTGTCAAGGCTGACTTGCCGATGGTGCGCTGGTCTGAGCCACGTGAGGAAGCCCGCAAGCGTTGCGAGGAGCTTTCGCAGACATTCAAGGTACGCCTAATCGATGACCTTCCGGACGAAGCAGAGATTTCCTTTTATCAGCAGGGCGACTTCATCGACTTGTGTAAGGGACCGCACGTTGAATCGACGGGAAAAATCGGCGCATTCAAGCTGATGTCCATTGCTGGCGCCTATTGGCGTGGCAAGGCTGAGAATGAGCAGCTGACCCGTGTTTATGGCGTTGCATTTGAGACTCAGGATGAGCTGGACGCTTATCTCATCAAGCTCGAGGAGGCGAAGCGCCGCGACCACCGTGTTGTCGGCAAGCATTTGAAGCTCTTCCATATTGATGAAACCGTTGGTCAGGGTCTTATCCTGTGGACACCGGCTGGAGGCGCGATCCGGACTGAGCTGCAAAGCTTTATCTCAAACGAGCTGCGTAAGCAGGGCTATGACCAGGTCTACACACCGCATATTGGGCGTCTGGAGTTGTACAAAACCAGTGGCCACTTCCCTTATTATGCTGAGAGCCAGTATCCACCGCTGGTTCAGCGTGATTTTCTGGCAGACCTTGCCGGTGAGGGATGTACGTGTGGCGAGCTGAGTAACAAGCTCTCGGATGGAGATGTCGAAGGTTATCTCCTGAAGCCGATGAACTGTCCGCATCACATCAAGATTTTTGCCAGCCAGCGGCACAGCTACCGTGACCTTCCGATTCGCCTCGCTGAGTTTGGAACGGTTTACCGCTGGGAGCAGTCGGGTGAGCTGAACGGGATGACGCGTGTCCGTGGATTTACGCAGGATGATGCCCACCTATTCTGTACAGAAGAGCAGGTTCCTGGTGAGATTCAGGGATGTTTGCAGCTTGTAAAGACGATTTTTGGCACGCTGGGTATGACGGACTTCCGTGTACGCGTTGGCCTTCGTGACCCGGACTCGACAAAATACGTCGGCGATCCTGCGAACTGGGATAAAGCGGAGGCTGCGTGTCGTGAAGCGGCGCAGACGCTTGGCGTTCCGTTCTCGGAGGAGCCTGGTGAGGCAGCATTTTATGGTCCAAAGATTGACTTCGTGGTCCAGGATGTCATCGGACGTGAGTGGCAGCTCGGTACCGTGCAGGTCGACTATAACCTCCCGGTGCGATTTGATCTGTCCTACACCGGTGCGGACAGCATGCCACATCGGCCTGTAATGATTCACCGTGCGCCATTTGGCTCCATGGAGCGCTTTGTCGGCGTGTTGATTGAGCATTTTGCAGGCTCCTTCCCGACATGGCTTGCTCCAGAGCAGGTACGTATTCTTCCGATTGCGGATCGTCATGCCGAGTGGTGTGAAGAGCTTAAGACCCGTCTAGTCGGCTTGGGCATCCGTGCAACTGTCGATTCCCGCTCGGAAAAGACAGGAAAGAAGGTTGCCGAGGGTCAGGTTGCACGCATTCCCTATCTCATCGTCATCGGTGACCGTGATATCGCGGCAGGCAATGTCTCTGTCCGGCATCGTGAGCTGGGTGATATGGGTGGTCGGTCTGTGGATCAGTTCGTGGATGACTTGTTGCACGAGGTCCGCGAGCGTTTACTTGCGCCAATCGCACCGGTGAAGGAAGCCTGAGATGTCACCGATTCAGATTGCCCTTGAGCGTGTGATTTCGGGGATTCCCCTTACGCAGCAGGAAGCCATGGATGCCATGGGTGTGATCATGGATGGTGAAGCAAGCAACGCCCAGATTGGGGCGTTGCTTGCGGGCCTCCGTGTCCGTGGTGAGACGGTGGATGAGATTGCAGGCTTTGCAAAAGCGATGCGTGCGCGTGCGGTCAAGGTTCCAACACAGCGTGAAAACCTGATTGACACCTGCGGTACGGGTGGGGATGTCATCAAGACCTTTAACATCTCAACCGGTGCTGCCATTGTCAGTGCGG
>JBEDDQ010000236.1:0-2894 GCA_041176185.1 Armatimonadota bacterium
GACAGTGGCACTTCGACGTGACAGAGGTGGTACGGCGTGTAAAAGCTGTAGAGCGGGCCATCCCCCATCTTGTAATAGCGGAAGTAATGCTGCTGGCGTGGGTCATCGCAGTAGCCAATCACATACACGCCCGGGCCTGGCTGCGCGCCGACAACGTAGTCGACCATCCCGCCCATTTTTAGGAGTGCATCCGCATCGTAGACCTTTGTCAGCTCATCCACATGCCCACGGAAGTCACGTCCTTCCATGCCACGTTGCGACACCCGCATCCCGGTATGGTTTGCCACAATCGCCTGCTCAAAGGAGATTTTGGAGCCATCCGCAAAGCTGGTCACCATATGCGCCTGCTGGCCCCACTGCTTTGCAAAACCCGCCTGTGTGGTCGGGTTACGGTAGGCATCCTGCAGTCCCTTGATGTTTCCGCAGACCAGCGGCTTCATCCCAATACTTTTGACATAACGCCACAAGTTGATCTCAACACCAGGTTGGTCACCATCACAGCCTGACAGAATCACGCCGGCCTTGTCCGCATAGACCTTCAAAATCGGTCCAATGGTGGCATCCAGCTCGGCATTCATCATCACGACAGACTTGCCGTGCTCGAAAGCACTAAGGAGCACCCCCGCCGCAAACTCAACCGTGCCCGTGACTTCAATCAGCACATCGATGTTCTTCGCCGCGCAGAGCACATGCGGATCGGATGTCACACATGGGATTCCTGCATCGATAGCGGTATCCAGCTCAGCCGCGGATGTGACATGCTGCGTTGTCGTGATACCCGCTTCGGCGTAGGCCTTTTCGGCCCCGGAAAGTGTGCGGTTAGAAATGGCAGCAAGGGACATCCCCGGGATGTAATTACATATCTGATTGCTAATGCCCCAGGCCATAAAGCCGGCACCAATCATCCCGACGCGGACCGGCCGTCCTTCCGCTGCGCGCTGCGCAAGGGCTGTGTCAACGATGATCATCTTGCATCCCCGATGCCCGCGGCAGCCGTAAATGCGGCAATGTCTTTCATGCAGAGCTCCCGCGCCGCTACGCCTTCATGGTGATCCCGGTACCAGTGCATCGTCGTCGCTACCGCATCTTCAAGCGCAAGGCACGGATCGATCCCCAAAACTTGCTTTGCCTTCGAGACATCCAACATTAACAACCCGGCTTCATGCGGTCCGCTGACCTCTGTGCCAAATGCAACATCCCCGGAGCCGAACGCACTCTGCGCGATGTTGATGACATCCCGGACCGTCGCCGCCATGTGGGTACGTGGGCCGAAGTTGTAGGCGCCAGCAAGGGATGGCGTTTCGTGCAGCTTCTCCGCCAATTCAATGTAGCCACGCAGCGGCTCGAGGACGTGCTGCCATGGACGCACAGAATCCGGTCTCCTGATGGACAGGGTTTGCCCGGATGTCCAGGCGCGAACGGCATCCGGGATAAGGCGGTCTTCCGACCAGTCACCTCCGCCGATAACATTTCCCGCACGGACGCTTGCGACCGCGACACCAGCATCGTTTAGGAAGGACTGACGGAACGAGTTGATCACGATCTCGCACGCGGCTTTGCTCGCGCTGTAGGGATCGTGCCCGCCAAGTGTGTCATCCTCGCGGTAGGGCCACGCCCACTCGCGGTTGTGGTAGACCTTGTCGGTAGTGATCATGATTGCCGTGCGGCAGTCTGGGCATTCCCGAAGCGCATTCAGGACATTTGCGGTGCCCATGATATTGGATGCAAATGTCTCCAACGGTTCGCGGTAGCTCAGGCGTACGAGGGGCTGTGCTGCGAGGTGGAAGATGATCTCCGGGTTTGCGGCTTTGATCAGGCGTGCGGTGCGCGCGGCATCGCGGATGTCGCAGACGTGGTGATCACAGCATTCACCAATGTTGGCTTCGTTGAAGATGCTTGGTTTTGTGTTTGGCTCAAGGGCGATTCCCGTGACATTTACGCCGAGCTGCGACAGCCAGAGCGTCAACCAGCTGCCTTTGAAGCCGGTGTGCCCCGTGATAACGACGCGCTTTCCATTCCAGAAGCCGGGTGTCATTGTGTTTCCTCAAGGTTTCGCTCGGACATGAGGGGCCAACTGGCATCTTTTCCCGACATCCCAACGGGTTCAAGTGGCCACTCGATACCAAATGCCGGGTCATCCCACCGGACCCCGCGCTCGCACCCGGGCGTGTAATACTCGCTCACGACGTAGCAGATTTCAGCGTCATCCGTGAGGGTGATGTAGCCATGCGCAAACATCGCGGGCACAAAGAGAGCACGGTGGTTGTCGGCGGTGAGCTCAACTTTGATGTGCTGGCAGTATGTCGGCGAGTCAGGACGCATGTCGATGATGACATCGAGGATGGCGCCACGCGTACACCGGACAAGCTTGGTTTCTGTGGCGGGTGCGACCTGATAATGCATCCCGCGGAGGGTCCCTCTGTCTTTGTTATAGGAGACGTTGATTTGGACAGCATCCGGGTTTAGACCGATGGCAGCCATTTCGCGGGCGCAGAATGCGCGAGCGAAAAAGCCCCGGTCATCGGAGCGTTTTTCCATTTCGACAATCATCGCACCGGGTAATGATGTTTCGGTAAAGGTCACGGGTGTTACCAGACCTTCCACGGCGCGTTGCCGCTGGCCCAGAGCTTTTCTAGTTTTTGTTTGTCGGCGAGTGTGTCCATGGGTTGCCAAAAGCCATCGTGGCGGTATGCCGAAAGGCGTCCGGAGGCTGCGAGTTTGCGTAATGGGTCTTGTTCCCAGACCGTGGAGTCTTCCTCGATGAGATCGATGACGCTTGGCTCGAGGACGAAGAAGCCGCCGTTGACCCACGCGCCATCGCCATCGGGCTTTTCCTGGAAGCTTGTGATCAGGTTCTGACCACCAGCGAGACCGAGGGCCCCAAAGCGTCCGGC
>JBEDDQ010000237.1:0-3358 GCA_041176185.1 Armatimonadota bacterium
GTCCAATGCGGAGATGTCTTTATCATCATGGGGCAATCGAATGCAGTTGCTACAGACTTTGGTCCAACAACACCTGCATTTACAAGCCCATGGATTCAGACCTTTACGGATCGATTTGTAACAGCCCGCTACCGCAACACGGATGGCCAGTCTGGAGAGATTGGTTACTGGGGCATGGAGCTAGCCAGAAAGCTGGTTACCAAGCACAACATCCCAGTCTGTATTGTAAATGGAGCCGTCGGCGGAACCCGTATCGACCAGCATCAACGCTCAACGGATAACCCCATGGATGATTCGACACTCTACGGGCGCCTCCTCAGCAGGCTCACAGCTGCCGGTCTCACACATGGGGTACGTGGCATCTTCTGGCACCAGGGTGAAAACGACCAGGGCGCCGACGGACCATCCGGTGGCTTTGGTCACGAAACCTACCGTGCGCTATTTGTCAGTCTTAGCCATGCGTGGGCGATGGACTACCCGAATAGCCACATGACATATCTGTTCCAAATTTGGCCAAAATCCTGTGCGATGGGCATTGATGGTTCGGACAACGTTTTGCGGGATGTTCAGCGTCAGCTCCCGGATGCGATGGACAGGCTGGCGATTATGTCCACGCTTGGCATCGACCCTCCCGGGGGATGCCACTATCCGGCGGATGGCTATGCAGCGATGGCAAATCTCATTTTTCCAGTGGTTGAACACCATAGCTACGGGGTGAAGGCAAAGCACCCAGTTGGTCCTCCCCGGCTGAAGTCCATCAAGAGAGAGACCAAAAACCGGTCAACCATCACGCTTACCTTTGATCAACCCGTGGTTTGGATGGACAGTTTGCGCAGCGAGTTTCTGATCGATGGTAAGCGTGGTCAAGTCATGCGCGGCGAGGCAAAGGGAAACACACTGCGACTTGTGACATCGGTGACAGGTGCGAAGACGCTAACCTATCTCGACAGCGCCACATGGTCACAGGAGCGTTTGTTACGTGGAAAGAACGGAATTGCCGCGCTGACGTTTGAGGGTGTACCGATTCGTTGACATTTCACAATGGTTGGGCGTGATAGCATTCGACCCGGATGTCACCTTCTCTCCTCTTTGGCGGTTTGTTCGCCGGCTTTCTCCATGTGTTGATGGGTCCGGATCACCTCGCAGCCGTTGCGCCGAGTGCTGCGCTGCGTGGCCGGGATGCATGGTGAAGTGGATTACGCTGGGGAATCGGGCACTCAAGTGGCGTTATTTGTGTTGGCATTGCACTGATTCTTCTTCGCCAGCTGGTCGACATCACGAAATATGCATGGATTGGTGAACGCTTCGTTGGCGTTGCCTTGATTGCGATTGGAATCTGGGGAATCCGAGTGCTGATTACCAACCGCGACCTCAGCCTTTCCGCACCGGGGGATAGCCATCATCACCATGCAGAACGAACGGCCCTTGGCGTGGGAGTTCTACACGGGCTTGCAGGCGGTTCGCACTTGTTTGGAGTGATACCGGCCCTAGCACTGCCATCTATCGGACTGAGTGCCACATGGCTGGTGCTCTTTGGCGTGGGTATGGTATTGGCCATGATGACCTTTACAGGCATCCTTGGGTTGATCGTCCATGGGATGGCGCAGCGTATCGATAGACTTTACCGCGGGGCGCTTTGTGCTTGTTCACCTGTGGCAATCGGCATTGGATGTTGGTGGCTATTCCTTAGAGGGATTGAGTAGCACGCTAAGCTCCATTCCTTATAATGGACTATGGATATTCTCCCGAATGCGCTTGTTCCTGATGCCGGAGACCTTGCAGACATCGAGCGTGACCTGCGTTTTTTCCCCGCATCAACCGTAAATCCTCAAACCCTTACACCCGAACAGCTGGATTTTTACAACGCAGAGGGCTATCTCGCACCGCTACGAGCGCTTTCATCCGAAGCGGCAACGCATCTGCATAGCTTCTTCGATGGCATCCTTGCACAAACCCTGGCTGATGGCGGGAGTAGTTATTCGATTAACGGAGCGCATCGGCGGTTTGCCGAGGTCTGGGACCTGATGCGAACACCGGCAATCGTGGATGCCGTCGCGGACATTCTTGGACCCAATGTAGTCGCGTGGGGTGCGCACTTTTTCTGCAAGCTTCCCAACGATGGCAAGATTGTCGATTGGCACCAGGATGCCGTCTATTGGCCAATGACGCCAAGCAGGACGGTCACCGTGTGGCTTGCGATTGACGACACGGATGCAGAGAATGCGTGTATGCGGTTTGTTCCACGGTCACATTTGCATGGGCCATTGATGCATACACCGAGTGTCGCGGCTGAGGATAATGTGCTGAATTTAAAAGTCGCAGATCCTTTATCTTTTGGCAGTTCGCCAGTGGATAACTGCCTTCACGCAGGTGAGTTTAGTTTGCATTCTGACTTGTTGCTTCACGGGTCCAAGGCGAATACGAGTCATCGCCGTAGGTGTGGAATAACGCTGAGGTATTGCGCAGCCGATGTCCGTGCATATTTGGGATGGCATGAAAAAGGGATGGTTGTTCGTGGTGTAGATGTCGTTGGGCACTGGGCAAATCCGGAAAGGCCTGTGTCTTAGACTAGCTCCTCTGCTTAGCTTTGGACTGGCAGCCACCATCATCATTATCTTCAAAGTGCTGTCCGAGTGACCTGGATGCTTCCAAGAACTCCGTCAGGTTGATCGTCCCCCGCCTTGGTGGATACGGTTGATGCTGATTAACACGTGTTCAGGTGTGTCTTGGATTCATGGTTTTAATGATGGCCAAAAAGGCATCGGTTTGGTGATGCTCATCCTGATTGCTTTGGTACCCGGTCAGTCCACCGTAAACCCGGCATTTGATGCTGCAAAGATTGAGAAGACGTTGGTCTTGATCGAGAGCGGCCGCGATGTCTTGGCAAAGCCGGCATTTGCAGGTAACAACAAGGCAGAAGCAGCAGCTGAGCGCCTCGAGAAGGTTGATCATATTCCAGAGGAGACAAAGAGCCTTTCTACATTGCCACATGCCGAGCAAGAGACTCTACGTGTTGAGATTTTGAAAGCTGCGAGTGCGATTAGGAGGCTGCGAAGGATGAGGATGCATCTGGTGATTACAGGAGGTTCCTCGCGGACACCGAACACGGTATTTAGGGCGCAGTCGAGTTTGTCGCCATATGGGTGATTGTGGCTGTTGCACTCGCGCTTGGTGTAGGCACGATAGTTGGCTGGAAGCGGATTGTCGTCACAGTTGGGGAAAAGATAGGTAAGGCTCACCTCACCCATGCGCACGGCGCTGCCGCTGAGCTCACAGCGATGATTACGATTGCCACGGCCGACTATATGGCTGCACCGGTCTCGACCACGCATATTTTGTCTAGTGGCATCGCAGGTAC
>JBEDDQ010000238.1:0-10149 GCA_041176185.1 Armatimonadota bacterium
TACGATGGCTGCGAGTGCAACCGCTCCCTTGATCATCATTTTCATTGTTTTCTTTTTCCTCTTGTTAGGGTGCCCTGCTGCATGCAGGAGCGTGCCGGAATGCCAGTAGGACATCAAGCAGATGCCTCCCTCTATATGGGCCTCCGGACATCGGGTGACAGAACACGCTGAATGCCAGCAGCATCTCGTCCTGTTGCTACAATCTGCGAAATCCACTCTGGCTCGATCAATGCATCCAAGGAACATCCATACAGCCGGGAGTCCGTAGGAAGCCTGTCGATTACATTCGAAAGCGCAGACATGACACCGTCGAAGTCAAGGCCACCCTGCATGAACACATAAAGCGTCCCTGCGACCTCAAGATAGTGCGGCCGATGGCTTTCATCACAAAATGTGATGTAAACGGATTCACCTGCCGGATACATCCGAATGGACGATGGAACATCAGGTGTTCGGCCAACCACAGGCGAAATCGTCAGATTGCTCATTACT
This sequence comes from Armatimonadota bacterium, assembly GCA_041176185.1. Lineage (GTDB taxonomy): Bacteria > Armatimonadota > Armatimonadia > Armatimonadales > Armatimonadaceae > CAIRTT01. Next base: position 493 of record JBEDDQ010000238.1, read on the forward strand.
TGCCACTCCTGTCTGCGGGTTGCGTGTACATAGACCCGCGTTCATTAATGGTCCGTAGAAGCAATCGGAAGAGGAACGGGAGGTCATTGCCGATGTACCGTCTCCAGAGGCGACCTGGATCCTGTAACATCCGGAATGCCCACTCCATCCCCAGCCGTTGAATCAGCTTTGGAGCGCGCGTGACTTTACCGCTTGCCATTTCAAACGACCCGCCAACACCCATCGAAACGGGGACTCCAAGAACTGCCTTGTTCCGAAGTATCCACTTCTCCTGCTTGGGGGCGCCGAAGGCAACGAGGAGAACATCCGGGTTCGCAGCGCGAACAATCTTCCGAATATGCTCCTGCTCATCGGCAGTGTTAAACACTTCCTGAGGCGGACAATACGTCCCACAAATCTGACATCCAGGGAAACGCGCTTCAAGAACGGCGCGCGTGCCATCCGCAGCACCCGGCGCGCCTCCGAGTAAAAACAACCGGATACCCGTTAGACTTGAGTGCTTCGCAAGCTCAAACAGAAGATCACTGCCAGCAACGCGCTCAGGAAGCCCATCTTCACCAGCTTTCTTGAAGAGACGTGAGAGCCAGACGACGGGCATGCCATCCGGGAGCACAAGGGATGCTGAGCGGTAGACATCCTGAAATTCCTCATCGTGCTCGAGGCGATACAGGTGATCTAGATTTCCCGTGACGATGTGATGTGGAGCATTGCCCTTCTGAATCAGAAGGCTGATGAAGGCAACCGCATCCTGCATCGTAACTGAACTGAAAAATGCATCGCCGATTTTGACGCTGGATATATCAATTCCGTTGATGTTCCGTCGTGGGAACTGGCTGGAGCTTCGCTGAGCAAGATCGATGTCAGGGGTATCAATACCGATGCTCTTGAGCCCATCCAGACGCGTACCACCACTTACACGCTGGGTGCGTGCAACGGTACGGTCGATGGTATTCAGGATGCTCATTCGGTCTCAATCTCCATCCCCGAATCCCCTGTCCTTGGACAGGTTTTGGCCGGGTGTTGAAATGAGTGTAGAGCACTGTTTTTATTTTTTCAGCGTAAAATTACTAGGTTTTCAGCGTTTCATTACAATTTCTGTGCCATTTTCTACCATCCGACTCTTATATGGTGTGTCAAATACATCAAATAAAGGTCATTTTATACAGATAACACACCATATATTAGGCGAAATGACGCCATTTAACGCAATATTATGGATGAAACCAATATAGATAACACACAAAAACCCGGTTACTAAAGCAGTAACCGGGTGCATTTTACGTAATCGTTGCAAACTACAACAAAATCCACGTACTATTGTCGGCACCTTCATACACCGCTTGCATTACCTTGTTACGGTATGCGGCCTCATTGACATCCACAAGCTCAGCATCTCCGCCTGTGCACACCATGAGGAAAGCATCGAAGCCGGCAGGTGCACTCACGCACGCTTCCTCAAGCTCACCCTCGTATGGGCCATCCAGTGTGGTCAAGCGCAGCTTGCCATAGACAACCGATGCATGGAGCTGCGTCCCGGAGACCATGAATGTCTGCGGATCGGTAATGTCATCCCAGCCGGCAGCAAGCGTCGCTACGACGCCATTCTTAAACACCAGAATGGCTTCCCCCGTTTCATCACAGCCTTCGTAGCGCGCTGTCCCATTGCCGATACGCCCCGTGACTCGCTCAACATCTCCAAACATCCAAATCAGAATGTCCAACATATGCGTGCCCAGGTCGCCAAAGCCGCCAACACCACTCTGCTTGGGATCTGCCATCCAACGCATATCGCCATCGAACCAGCCACCCAGCGCGCCACGGTGGCAGTTGCTCGCACGCACACGCGTAATCTGTCCAAATTCACCCGCATCCACAAGCGACTTAACTTTGCGAAGCTCGCCAATCCCACGCATGAAGTACCCCGTCTGAAAGACGTTCGCTCCAGCGGTAACGAGCTCAGCGATTTCAAGGGCATCCTCTGCCGCAAATCCAATCGGCTTCTCTATAAAAATAGGCTTTCCGGTAGCCACAACCTGAGCGATGACATCTTTATGCTTGAGCGTCTGCGTGCAGACGACAATCGCATCCACGCCCTCAACCGCCAGGGCATCCTCCACCGATGCGGCAACAACCGCGCCTGGAGCCCACTCCAGCGCCTTCTCTGTGTAATGCGCATCGTCGTCAAACATCGAGACTACCGTTACATCCGGATGCTCTGCGACACGCGACATAAAGCCGCGGGTATGAATATGTGCCACGCCAATAAACGCCAAGCCTGCCATTTTGGACTCTCCTAGGGGCCACACCTGTGGGCCCGTGTTCTCACCATTACACCCCACAGCAACCCCGTTTGCACCGCGAATCGGTGAGGCAAAACGACGCCTGATGGTAAACTTGCAGCGTACCAATAGGTGTAATTACACCTGCAGGCAAGGGGAAATTGGCATGGCAATCTACGGCGGACAAGGGCAACAGCGCTGGGGAGACAACACCGCACGGACAAATACCTACATCCGTGATATCCAGCTCACCGACCAAAATGGACGTACCTGCCATTCCGGACAAGTGCGCGGAAAAGGTGCGCTGGTGCTTTCCTTTATAGATGCAACATCCCCGGATGCCACCCGCATCCTCGCACTCCTCGAGCAGCTTGCTGCTGGTTATAAAGAAAGCGGCAAGGTCACCGTGTGGCCTTTGTTCAGTGCCGGGACACCTGATGAAGTAAATGCCGTCGTAACAGCAGCCGGGTTCACGGGCAGCCGTCTCATCGATGCCGATGGCTACCACGCGCAGCTCTACGGCATCGCAGACTATCCAACAACCTTACTTGTCAGCGCACCGGGAGTCATCGTGGCAAAGACACGCAAGTCCGGCACCGACTCGCTTCAAGCCATTTCAACGGCAATCGCAACACTGATCGAAGCCGAAACGCCTGTAACACTCGCGTGAGCATGCACGATGACGACAAGCCACAGGCAGCAGACCGCCAGCCGGAGCCCGATTACGGGCAGCCGGAATGGTCGTCTGCCCCCCCGCCAAAACCACGCAATGGAGTCCTGAAGTTCCTGCCCGCCGTTGGACTACTCCTCTTGAAAGGAAAGTCCATCCTCGGTGCACTAAAGTTTCTCTGGGTAGCAAAATCCGGCCTCTCCATCCTGCTGTTTGTTGGGCTTGAAGCTTATCTGTTCGGATGGCCAGCAGCAGCAATCATCACCGTTATCATCCTCTCGATGTCGCTTGGCCGCTTCATCTCCCTCAAGCTGCAAAACAGAAGGGTAAAGCCCCTCACACTGATTCCGTTTATAGGTGGCGGTCTGACAGCAGCGGATGCAGGCGAAACTGCAGCCCATGACGCCTGGGTTGGACTCTCAGGCCCCATGGCCAGCGGTCTGCTTTCGCTAAGCTGCCTGGGCCTTTACATTGGAACTGGCTCCCGCATCTGGCCGGTGATGGCTCTCCTTGGCCTCTCAATCACCTTGTTTCAGCTGGCTCCCGCACCGTTTCTCAGCGGCGGCACGGTCGCGATGGCAACCTTCCCAAAGCTCCTCCTCCCCGGAATCATCCTCTTGGTCATCGCCGCGCCAACAAGCCCCATCGTGTGGATACTCGGCCTGATGTCCCTGATGCCGGCCATCCATCTCTGGCGAAACCCACTGCCAGACCTGCCCTACTTTTCAGGCGTTTCGGTTCGCACGAAAATCATCATCGGGGCTACCTGGATTGTTATGGGCATCGTCATCGCGACCGCCTACCGGCTCACAGCCAATGAGCTGGAATTCCTGCGCAGCTCAGGGATGTAACCCATCGGTAGAACACGTGAACCCCACCCGTGTGTCTGCTACAATCGCGCAATGGACAGCATCGACAATGCACTGGTTGAACTCGTCGCCTGGGTAAAACTGCACCCCGGGACGGCCCTGGCCATCACCCTCGCACTGCATGTTCTCGCCATCATCATCACAACCATTTGGACCAACCGCATCGCTGGTCTTGCCGCACGCCACAAGCGTCTCTTCCGCGGCACCACCGGTAATGACCTTGAAGCACAGGTGATGCGAACCATCGAGTCCGCTCAGGAATCAGAAGCACGCATCGAATCCCTCTCAAAAGCCGTACAACGTATCGATTCCTCGTTCATCCAAGGCTTCCGCAAGACCGGATTCCACCGTTATGATGCCGTCCCGGGCCAGGGTGGAATGCAGAGCTTCTCGATCGCCCTGCTGGATGATGCAAACTCGGGATTGGTTATCACGGTTATCACCGGCCGCGCCGAAAGCCGCACCTACTGCAAGCCCGTCGTAAATGGCATCAGCAACATGATGCTGTCCGATGAAGAAAAGCTTGCGATTGCATCCGCAACCCTTCCTGCACAACAAGGACTTGCCTGAAGCGGTGCGTAGCGGGCCGCCACCGGATGAACGCTCGCTGATTGAGCGGTCCTGTAAAGGGGATGTCCATGCATACGATGTCCTTGTTCGCCGCTATGAACGGATTATGTACCAGCTGGCGGTGCGTCTGACAGGCAATACGGATGACGCAGCGGACATCGCGCAGGAAGCCTTTATCCGAGGTTGGAACCATATTAAAGCGTTCCGCCGCGAGGCGATGTTCTCAACGTGGATGCATCGTATTGTCGTCAATGTCTTTCTTGACCATCGGAAGAAAAATCGCAACAAGAAGCACATCAGCCTGGAGCAGAGCATCGATGCCAACCAGGAAGCGACGACAATGGACATCCCGGACACCGCCGCCGGTCCCGAAGCGCTCGCACTGGAAACCGAACAGCAGGTTGAGCTACACAATGCCCTGATGGAACTTCCCGAGGCGCAGCGTACCCTTATGGTTCTGTTTCACATCCAGGAAAAGACATATGAAGAGCTGGTTGAGATCACCGGTTTGCCCCTTGGCACGGTGAAGTCACGCCTCAATCGCGCACGCCTGGCATTGCGGGAACGCCTGAGTAAGCGAAATGCCGAATCTTAATGCTTTGATGCACTTACCGTAATTCCACCAGCAACGCATCCGGAACCTTGCGGACATTCTCATCGTCACAAATGTGAAATAAGCACCACAACCATGGACTGTACAACCTGGCGCGAATGCGCATCCGATCACATTGATGGCACCCTCCCGGCAAAGCTTGCCCGGGAAGCCGATGCGCACATCCAACTGTGTCCCGAATGTGCAGCCGACATGGAAGGTATTAGGTCGCTTTCAGCGGAGCTTTCATCACTGCCAGCACCAGATGTCCCGCTTTACTTCAGCGACAACATCCTCTCCAAAATTGAAGCCCAGCAATCAGCCGCCAAAGAGCCTTGGTGGCGCGCAGCGCGTCTTGGAATTACCACCGCGCTCGCGGGCGCTACAGTCGCATCTTTTGTTTGGATGCAGGTAAACCCGGTCGTGGATGCACCAAACAGAGTCCGGGCAGGTGCCGGCGGAACGCGGCGCGCTACACTGCCAGTCGCAGAGGTCGCGCCCAAGCTGAGCTCGCGCTGGATGCTGCGTGCGGATGCGGCAACCCCAACCTACGATGTTGAGCTGACATTGCTCTCAAAGTCATCCGGTACCGCTAAATGCACCATATCGGGCGACCCACATTCCTATCGATTTACGCTGGCTCCCGGTGTTGCAAACCACTTCCGCATTCCGCTCACTCTTTTAGCGAATGACAGCGTTGCCAGTCTGAACACCGTATGGACCAGCGGCGACACAACCCATAAGCGGATTGAACATCACCCACTCTCCCCAGACACCCCAACGCCGCGGCGACAGTCGTTTGGTATCCGTGACCTCCCAATCGCAGATGCGGCACGTGAAGTATCAAGCCGCTATAACATCCCGATTACCCTTCAGGATATTCCTGAAACCACACGCATCCGTGTCAGCCCTATCCATGCAACAGCTGAAGAAGCACTCAGCGCGGCGCTCTCCGGCACCGGATGCACACTTGTCACGACCCCTGATGGACTGTACATTTCCGGGAAGTGACCCCAACCAGCCTCCATCCGTACGAACACTGCATCCTTTCAAGCATCACAAACACGCGGACGCTGACAAGCGGAGATCGCATCGCTATCGCATGCTCTGGTGGACCTGACAGCCTCGCCGCTCTCTTTTCCCTCACCGCGCTGGCACGCGCCGGACACCTCCCGTTGCCAATTTGTGTGTTGCATTACCACCACGGGATGCGCGGGGCAGAAGCGGATGCGGATGCTGAATATGTCATGGGAATGGCAGCACGCTGCGGCATCCATGGGGCTATTGGCTACGGCCAGGGGATGGGCTGGAATGAGCAGCAGGCCCGTGACCATCGGTACGCCTGGCTGGTAAATGCAGCACGTGAGCATGGTGCAAATGTCATCGTGACGGCACATACATCCACAGATCAGGCGATGACAGTTTTGCTACGGATGCTGCGTGGAACGCACACGGATGGCCTTGCGGGAATCCCGCCCCGGCGGGAGCTGGCGAAGGGCATCGATGTCGCACGGCCCATCATCAACGAAACCCGGGATGCCGGGATTGCCTATCTGAGGGATTTAGGTGTTTCATCCCGGCATGATCCAACGAATGACAACATAGACTTCCCGCGGAACCGCCTGCGGAACACATTTACTGAGCTGACATCAGAGTTTAATGGCAACCTTACGGATGCCCTTTGCCGGATTGCGGATGCGGCGCGCGACGACAGTGCCTTTATCGGGATGCACGTTCAGGCGCTGTTGGACAATGCGATGACATCGGTAGCGGGCATCTGGAAAATCAAACCGCTTGCAGCAGCTCATCCGGCGCTTCGCTCGCGGGCCATCCTCGATATCCTTGCGAGAGAGCTTCCTCCTGATTGCCATGAAGCCGCTTTAGTGGAACTGAATGTCAGAACGCTCGGGCGGGTGCTCATCAATGGAGGCAAAGTCGTGCTTCCGGGTCGTTTTCATGTGGAAGCCCGTGGCCCGTGGCTGGTGTTCAGTGATGGCGGTAAGCATCCGGGAATGGCTCTGGATGTCAATCAAACCATCGGGCTGCCGAATGGCCTCGAAATCCAAATGCAGGCTGTGACTTGCGAACAGGATGTCGTAGCGGATTCATCCGGGATGACCTGTTTTGTCACACTTCCCAGCGGGAGTGAAGGTGTTGTGCTGCGGCTTGCGAGGAGCGGCGACCGGCTCGGTGCAAGGCGGAGTGTTACAGATGTCTGCCGGGCGGCCGGAATTCCACCTGAGGAACGTCCCGGGGTGTGGGTTGCTGTGTGTCCATCAACAGGGGATGTCCTGTGGGTTCCGGGGGTTTGCTTTGGACAAAGGCAGCTGTCGCAGGATGTTAAACCTACGCATTTTCTAGTGGCATCCCATGCGATTGCTGGATGCTGAGACACCAGACAGCTCCCCGGCTTCTGCTGGCCCGCGTGCTATAATTTCGCCATGGCCCTCTCTCCTGATGAGGTGCGAAAAGTCGGTTCCTTGGCGCGTCTTGCGCTCACGGATGACGAAGTCGAGCACCTGACCCCCCAACTCAACGATCTCCTTTCGCAATTCGAACGCCTCCAGGCAGTGGATACAACGGGTGTTCCCGCGATGTCCCACTCCGTCCCTGTCAAGGCATTCCTCCGTGAGGATGTCATCGTCCCATCCCTCCCCAGGGCTGTCGTCCTCGCGATGGGCCCAGAGGTGGATGAGCTTCTGGGTGGATTTGTGGTGCCACAGGTGCTGGCGGGGGATGCGTAATTAATGTCTGACATCACCACTCTCTCTGCCACAGAAATCGCCGCTGCCGTCCGCGGAGGCACGCTTAGCGCAGCTGCCGTCACGGATGCCTTTCTGGCCCGGATTGCCGCTGTCGACCCACAGGTTGGCGCATTCCTGACGGTGACTGCGGATGCCGCCCGTAACGCAGCCGCAGCTGTGGATGCCAAGATTGCAGCGGGTATCGACCCGGGCAAGCTTGCCGGCGTCCCGATTGCCATCAAGGACAATATGTGTACCCTCGGGGTAGCCACAACCTGCGCAAGTAAGATTCTGGATGGATTTATTCCGCCATACGACGCTACAGTCATCACCCGTTTACAGGATGCCGGAGCTGTTATCATCGGGAAAACCAACCTCGATGAATTCGCAATGGGCAGCTCCAGTGAGAATAGTGCTCTGGGTGTGACACGGAATCCCTGGGATTTGTCAAAGGTCCCTGGAGGATCATCAGGAGGTTCAGCTGCTGCCGTCGCCGCACGTCTCGTACCGATTTCCCTTGGCTCCGACACCGGTGGCTCCATCCGTCAGCCAGCCGCATTCTGTGGCACGCTTGGCCTCAAACCAACCTATGGCCGAGTCAGCCGCTTTGGCCTCGTCGCGTTTGCATCCTCCCTGGATCAAATTGGCCCATTTGCGAACACCGTGGATGACATCGCACTTGCCATGGAAGTCCTCTCCGGGCATGACCCAAAGGACTCGACCAGCCTTCCCATCGATGCTCCTGAGCTCGTGAATGAGTCCAATGGCGACATCAAAGGCTTGCGTGTAGGTATTCCGGATGAGTATTTCGCAGAAGGCATCAGTGAGCCGGTTCGCGCTGCTGTGATGCAGGTTGTGGACAAGCTGGTTGAGCTCGGCGCAGTTGTCACCCACATCTCGATGCCACATACCGAATACACCCTGCCTGCGTACTACATCGTCGCTCCTGCAGAGGCATCTTCAAACCTTGCCCGCTACGATGGCGTCCGCTACGGAAACCGTGCACCCAAAACGCTGTCGCACTCAGATCTGGCAGAGAAGACACGTGAACAGGGCTTTGGCGCGGAAGTCAAGCGACGTATTCTGATCGGTACGTATGCGCTCTCAGCGGGCTACTACGATGCCTTCTACCACAAGGCGATGCAGGTCCGGACACTGATCCAACAGGACTTCATCAAGGCATTCGAGCACGTTGATGTCCTCATCACCCCAACAACGCCGACGACTGCATTTGGTATTGGTGAGAAGTCGGATGACCCCCTCGCGATGAAGCTCTCTGACATCTGTACATTGAGCGCAAATCTTGCGGGTGTCCCAGGTATCAGCATCCCGGCTGGCTTCGATGATGCAGGCCTGCCCTTCGGCGTTCAGCTCCTGGGTCCGGCGCTTTCCGAGGCGATGCTTCTGAAAGTCTCCCGCTCGTACCTTGATGCCACCCATTGGAATGAGCAGGCTCCCGAACTGTAATCAGTAGTTGCTCGTAGAAACAAAGGCCACGGAGGAAACTCCGTGGTCTTTTTTGTGATGAAACAAGCCTGTGCAACACGCGTAAAATGCAAAAAAGCCCGCGCCATCCATTAGGCGCGGGCTGAAAACCCCAAAGAAGGTTCTACGACAGCTGCACTATTGGTCAGGTCCACTTTAACGGAAACAATATCCGGAAGTGCCTGAGTCCAGTTCGCTAGACGCAATGAATATTATAGCAGTATGTGTGCCAGAAGATTAGGGCTGTCTTAACAAATCCGGTTACCAGTTTATTAGGACTGTTTAAGTTCTAATGCCCGGGAAACCATTCTGGCTCCCCGGGCATTGAACAGCTCTTGAGAAACCCTAGCCCCAGCTGGAGTGGAAGGTTCCTTCCTTGTCGGTGCGCTCATAGGTATGTGCACCAAAGAGGTCACGCTGTGCCTGAATGCTATGTGTGAATTTGCAG
>JBEDDQ010000239.1:0-3320 GCA_041176185.1 Armatimonadota bacterium
GTTCAATACCGGGTGCATTCTTACATAGATTGCTTAACTAAAAGGGTTATACTTTAGCTTCGGCTCACGGATGTAACTCTGTAAAGCCATCGATTTTCCTGAAAGAAGACATCACACATGAGCCTCATCGACACCCTGAACTGGCGCTACGCCTGTAAGAATATGGACCCGCAAAAGCCCGTTGAGGAGGAAAAAGTTGACCGTATCCTCGAAGCGATTCGCTTGACGGCGACATCCAGTGGCCTCCAGCAATACGAGCTCCTCGTCATCACGAACAAGGAAATTCAGGCCAAGCTCCAAGCGATTGCATGGAACCAGGGCCAGGTCACAGCAGCATCTCATGTCATCGTCTTCGCCGCGTGGGACAACTACACCGCAGAGCGCATCAACATGATGTTCGATCTCACCAATGAGATTCGTGGCTTCAAGAACGATGGCTGGGAGGCGTATCGCCAGATGCTCCTCGCGAACTACCCAAATCGGGATGCGGAAACAAACTACCAGCATGCAGCACGTCAGGCATACGTTGCGCTGGGAACCGCGTTGATTGCGGCCGCGATGGAAGGTGTTGACGCAACTCCGATGGAAGGCTTTGATCCAGCGGCAGCCGATGAGATTCTGGGCCTCCGTGAGCTTGGCCTCCGTAGCGTTGTTCTGCTTCCGCTTGGCTACCGTAAGGAAGAGGGCGACTGGTTGGTTAATCTCAAGAAGGTCCGCCGCCCGATGGAAGATTTCGTCACGCGTATCGACTAACCGCTTTCTTGGTATGTGATAACAAAACACCCCGGCGGGGGGCTTTCCCGGAGGGGTGTTTTCGTATTTTTGCTCTGGATGTCTTTGCGCTAACAGCGCGTAATTCCAGAGTGTGTGTCCGCCGCCCGATGGAAGATTTCGTGACGCGTATCGACTAGACGCATTCTCGATATCTGATAACAAAACACCCCGGCGAGGGGCCCTGTTTGAGGGGTGTTTTTTTCTTTTATGGGAGCACAAGTACCTACGAACTAACAGGAACAAAGTATCCGCCGCCCGATGGAAGATTTCGTCACGCGTATCGACTAACCGCTTTCTTGGTATGTGATAACAAAACACCCCGGCGGGGGGCATTCCCTGAGGGGTGTTTTATTTTTCTTCACTAGATGTCTTTGCGACGGTTTTTTGCACATCAGCCCAACACATATCACCCAATCTACAGGAACGTTCGTCAAGCGTACATCGTACAATCCAACGTAATCCTGATGGACAAGGCATAACACGAGACCACCCCATGTATAAACAAATCGAATATAAACCGCTCCCCGGCATCATCGGGATTTTGCTCATGCTCGCCCTGTGGGCCGGCGGTGCGTTCCTCGGAATTACATCGGGTGGAGATGGCATCCGCTTGTTGATCGGAATGCTCATCATCGTTGCCGGCTTTATCGTCCCCGGCGGCATCATGATTATCAACCCAAATGAGTCCCGCGTTCTCGTCCTCTTCGGCAAGTACAACGGCACCGTCTCCAAAGATGGCTTTTGGTTTGTCAACCCCTTCACAAGCAAGAAAACCGTCTCGCTCCGCGCCCGCAACTTTGAAACGGCAAAGCTAAAGGTGAACGATTCACAGAGCAACCCCATCGAAATCGGCGCAATCGTCGTCTGGAAAGTCAGCGACCCGGCAGAAGCGCTCTTCGAAGTCGATGACTATGCGCGCTACGTCAATGTCCAGAGCGAAGCCGCCCTTCGTGCCGTCGCTGTGCAATACCCTTACGATGCCCATAAGCCCGGAGAGCATGCCCTCTCAACGCATACATCCGAGGTTAGCGCAGCCCTTGAGCGCGCCCTCGTCGAGCGTCTGGCAAAGGCAGGTGTCGAAGTAATTGAGGCCCGTATCAGCCACCTCGCATATGCACAGGAAATCGCCGCGGCGATGCTGCAGCGTCAACAGGCCAGCGCTGTCGTCGCCGCACGTACGCTCATCGTCGATGGCGCCGTCGGGATGGTAGAGCTCGCGCTTGACAAGCTCAAAGAGCGCGGTGTGGTCGAGCTGACCGATGAGCAAAAGGCCGATATGGTTGGAAACCTGCTCGTCGTCCTCTGCTCAGACCGGCCAAGCCAACCCGTGGTGAATGCAGGTTCGTAGCGGCCGCTATTATTTGCCAAACACAACAAAGCCCGGCTGGAATCTCTTCCGCCGGGCTTTTTGCATGATGCGTTCAGCCCTAAAATCTGAGTCCAAACGTCGCGCTCAGACCATTCGACAGGCTGGTTCCCGTATAGGTATATGCCGCTTCGACAAAGTGGCCTTTGTTATCCATCCGACCAATCATCGCCTTGCCACCAAAATTGGTAACGCCGGTTGTCGATGTCGAATTCGACTGCGCCGTGGAAATCTCATCAACCCGCTTGGACTCCGTTCGGTAGATGCCAAGCCCTAATCCAACGTAGTTCTGACTACCTGTGTCATCTCCCATCAGCTTACGTACCGTGTACGTAATGCCCATCGCGTGGGCGCTATTCCCGTGTTTAGTATGCAGCTGCGTATCGAGATCGACACCAGTGATAGTCGTTGCGCCCCGGCTGTGGTTGATGAAATAGGAAAATCCGCTGATAACATCGACATCCTTCCAGTCGCGCATATTGTTATCGAGGGGAACACCGACCCCGAGGCGAACCGCGAATGGACCATGGGATTTGTCTGCGTTTGCGGCTGGCGCCATTGCCAGTCCGATGCCCAAAATGGCAGTGAGGGTGATCAAACGGGTGATGTTCATAATAGCGAACCTCCTGATGCAATGCATCCCTGTAACGATTTGATTATCCCGCGTATGACCGGCTTTGGATGTCGGCATTCCGGCAGATTCGTTCTCATGCCAAAGGGCGGATTTTAGCAGCGTTGACGATCGACCAAGTCCCAAGATCAACGGATTGTCATTTAGCTTGCCATCCAGCACATCCCACCTGTAAGGTGCACACATCAGGAGCACCCGGATGTCAAACAAACTCGCACTTACACCCCCGATGGGCTGGAATAGCTGGAATGCCTTCGAGCAGAAAATCGATGAAAAGCTGATCCGCGACACGGCAGATGCGATGGTGGCATCCGGGATGCGGGACGCCGGATACAAATACCTTGTCCTCGATGACGGCTGGTTGCAAAAAGAGCGTACATCCAAAGGCGAGCTGATCGGCGACCCCAACAAGTTCCCCAATGGGATGAAGGCTATCGGCGACTACATCCACTCCAAAGGGCTCAAGTTTGGCATTTATGAAGACCGCGGCATCAAGACCTGCCAGGGCCTCGCCGGTAGCTACAAGCACGAAGCGGTTGACATTAACAC
>JBEDDQ010000240.1:0-5600 GCA_041176185.1 Armatimonadota bacterium
CCCGAAAATATCCATTTTCAAACGTGTGTTTGCTCGTGGCTTTTTGGTGGAAGTGCGACGTTGTGCGGAAGTCGATGTGGATCGACGTGGGGCTGGTTTGGTTACTGGCATTTAGGTAGTCGTAATGATTATAGTGTGCGCCGGTTGCAACGGTCAACCCGGGGTAGGATGCGTGCTATGAACACTGAGTTTGTGATTTGTGACAGGGCTGATGACGTTACGCTTAAGGCGTCAGAGTTGATTCAAAAACTTTGCTTATCAGCAATAGTCGCACACGGATCGGCATCCCTTGCTGTTAGTGGCGGCTCAACCCCGCAAGCATTATTCAAACTCTGGCAGGCGGAAACTTTTCCAAAACTGGAATCGGTACGTGTTTTTATGTCCGATGAACGCCTCGTGTCCATCAATAGCGTCGATTCCAACGCTGGAACGATGCTGCGCCTCTGGCCGGATGTTGGCAATGCAAAGCTCTGTTTACCGAATATCGATCTACCAGAGACAGAGATAGCCTCCGAATACCAACAATCGTTGATTGACACACTCGGTGAGCGCCCTGTGTTTGATTGCGTGATGCTTGGGCTTGGAGAAGATGGACATACCGCATCTCTGTTTCCTGGTAAGGCATCGCTGTCGGACGAAAACCTAATCTGCGTAGCCGATCATGGCGCATTGCCACCACCCGTAAAACGGTTGACGCTAACCTATCGGTGCATCAATATGGCTGAGAATGTCGTCGTAATTGCAACGGGGCTTAAGAAGCGCCAATGGATTGAAGCTATACGTAATGGCGTCGTTGACAGTGAGTCCTTTCCTCTTTCAGGAGTCCACCCCAGCGGTAAGCTGTGGTTTGTACTTGATCGGTCGGCATGGCCAGAAGCGTAGGGCGAAAAGTTAACACAGGGCCCGTCGGGGTATCCCGAACGGTGTTTCGTGCCTTGGTGCGTCCCGGACAGGCGGATGCCCTTCGCGAACACATGGCACCCTTTGCGTGGAAAGCCGTGGTCTCACCAGTAATTGGTAATGCGACCAAAGCATTACATGTGTCAAACGGAATCCTAACCGTTGCAGTAAAGAGCTCCGCGTGGGCTACCGAGCTCAGCATGCAAAAGCAGGATCTTCTCGTTAAGGTCAATCGTTACCTGACCGGTTCATCGAAGAAGTCAGTCAACGATATACGGTTTGTCAATCAACCTTGGACGGAACCTGTTCCTGACCCTGACTACAATCGACCGTGGCGTGATTCAGCATCAATCAAGCCAAAATCTCCTGAGTTAAGTGTCGTAGAACGGATTGCGATGTTGGCGGACATCGCGACCGAACGCGACAAGGCACGTTTGCGTTCTGGGTGGATATCGTGTCGGACATGCGGAGACTTAATAGCCCCTCATGGACCAGATGACCCTTCACGCTGTGCACGCTGCCGTAACGACTTTTAGACAAAATGCGACCCTTGTTTGGGTTTACTCTGGGGATGTTCGTTACTTCGTTTGTCGTAGCGACACAGTCAACCATGCTTATTCGGTTGGTACTGACGGTATTGGTGGTGCTATTGGTCATAGCTCTCCGTCCTGCCGGAATCTTCAGGCGAAGAGTGAATGCATTCGCTGCTGCTCTTGGATGCATACTCATCGCTGTTCATCCATTAGCAAAAGATGTACCTCTTGACAGCCTTCCAACCGAAGTAACTGGGGATGTCTGCTCTCCGGTACGCACAGGACCAACATCGGTTCGGTTCACCGTTTGCGCACCGACTGGGAAGTATGCTATTCGAACCAAAACTGGGTCGTCATTCAACTACCTGGACCGTGTGCGCGTCGTATCAGACTTTACGCTTCCTGAACCACCAAGAAACATCGGTGAGTTCGATTATCAGGCATGGTGTCGTTTTCATCATGTACGCGCTTTGTCATCGCCTAACGCAATGGTCGAGCTGGTAGATTCAGGACGAAATGACATCGGGAAATTCATAACAACTGTCAGGCTGTGGATTGATGCGCGTTGTGAGTCGGGTCTACCTTCCGAAACGGCTCCTCTTGCGAGCGGAATATTGCTCTCGATAACAGATGACCTTCCCTTCGAACTACAAGAAGCATTTGGACGGACTGGAACCGTTCATGTTTTGTCGACAAGCGGAATGCACATTTCTGTGTTGGTCGCTTCGATTGGTACGGTCTTAATTTGGGCAGGTCGAACCTCGACGGCCGCGGCTGGTTTGGGACTTTCGATCATAATTGGATTTGCGAGTGGCGGTGGCCCTGCTCCAATCAGGGCAGTAACATCTCTCGTTGCTAGGCTGGGTGCCCGGTTTCTTATGCGACCTCCGGAGCCTTGGCATCTGCTTTGCCTCTGCGCATGCGCTGCGATGATTCGAGATCCATTTGTAGTGATGGATGCCGGTGCACAGCTTTCCTTTCAGGCTGTTTCTGGGTTGATTGTGGCTTCTCCATTCGCCGATGTCATTTCTCAGCGAGTTCAGCAATCGCCAGCAATATCAATCAAAGTGTCGCTGACCTTAATGCAAGGCATACTCGTGTCGTTTGTTGTCACCCTCATTACGGCACCAACAGTGGCGTATCACATGCAGCACCTTAGTCTCATCTCCCCCATCGCGAATCTTCCTGTCGGTTTCCTGAGCGAGTGGGCACTGATTATTGGAGCGTTGGCCGTGTTTCTTGGGGAAATTCCAGGCCTTGGAGCAATCCTTTGGACTCTCCTACATGGCATCCTGAGTGGGTTGATTTTTGTTGCCAATACCCTAGCCGAACTACCTTACTCGGACGTTGCTACTGGTGTTTCAAGCCCTATATTTGTGATATTGACCTGTTCGGTAATGACAGCCATCTTCATCATCGTGGGGAAAAAGATAAGCAAAGGCATTGCTGTCGCACAACCGAGCTATTTTGTTCCTTGGTCACCATCAAAACCCATACTTTAATCTTCAAGGCATATGCATAGGAATAGGCATATCCAAAAGGTATTCGGAACTTTGCCAACAAGCGATGACGTTGCTGACGGAACACGGGGTTTACGTATTTCACTAAGTGTGTTTAAGAACGGAAAATTCCTACGTTATGTAGATATGTTTCGAAAAGTTGTCCTCGTTTTTACTTTCCTCATCTTTCAGGGATGTCAGGTCTACAGCAGAGGTGTACTCACTGTTACTTGCATCGATGTCGGTCAGGGGGATGCTGTACTGCTCGCCTTTCCTAACGGAAAGGTGTGGCTTGTTGATGCTGGAGGAACCCCGGCAGGAGATACGGAAGCGGGAACCGACCAGGGGCACAGAAATGTACTGCCCGTTCTTCGTGCAAAGGCCATTCAGTCACTAGATGTTGTCGTGATGACACATCCTGATGAAGATCATATTCAAGGAATGCTTGCTATTGCCCGCCATGTGCCTGTCGGGCGTGTTTACTGGAACGGATTTCCAGGGAGTCGAACGGAACAACGGGTTCGTAAGCAATTCCAACAGCGAGGTACGCAGGTTGAATTGCTAACGGCTGGAAGTATGACACACGTCGGAGATGTTGATGTCCACGTCTTAAGTCCGCCGGCGAAACCAATCCTCGGAACACGTAGTCCAGAGAATGAGAACAGCATTGTTCTTTTGCTCAAATATGGGAGCAAGGCAATTCTGCTTACTGGAGATGTCGAGGCGGCAGGTGAACAGCGTTTGCTGAGTACATCACGCCTTGAGCTACGAAATCTCTCGTTGCTGAAAGTGGCACATCATGGGTCAGACTCATCGAGTACACCTGAGTTTGTACGATGGACGCATCCACAAATCGCTTTGATTTCATGTGGTAAGCGTAATCGATATGGGCATCCATCCAAGGATGTCTTGAAGCGCTTTGAACGAATTGGCACCGAGCTGTACCGGACGGATGAGTGTGGGATGATTGAGTGGTCATCCAATGGCCAAACGGAAGCGATTTCGACGATGTTGCCGTGTAACGAAAACGCCCCGCGCAATGCGCAGGGCGTTCAAAATTGAGTTTATGCAGGTTGCTTAGATAACGGTGCGACCATCATCGTTACCAGATTGCAGTAGGCGCTTAGCGAATGTAACAAGCTCAATCGGGTTGAATGGCTTCGTAAGGTACATATCAGCACCACGTGTGTATCCTTCGAGGACATCACGGTCCTGAGCCTTCGCGGTCAACATAATGACTGGAAGATTCTCAAGGACAGGGTCACGACGGATATTGGAAAGCAACTCAAAGCCATCCATCTCTGGCATCATCACGTCGGATACCAACAAGTCTGGCCGGTTTGCCCGAATCTTCTCGAGAGCTTGTGCTCCGTTGTTCGCAGTCTCCACCTGGAAACCTTGTCGCTCCAAGTTGACTTGGATCAGACGGACAATATTCGGTTCGTCATCCGTGACGAGGATACGAGGCATGGGCTGTAGTTACCTTCCTTTTCGCGAAGCAAGAGGTGTTTCGACCCTTGCAGTGCCACTATTCTACTCGCTCGTGGTAACCGATGTCAATTGTATGGATTGACGCACCGGGTTGATATCGTTATTATGGAGTGTAGGCAATGTCACAGTCAATCCCACCCGTAACCTTGGACGACCGCCAGCAGCGGATTCTAGAGGCTGTCGTGCATGATTACGTCGAAACGGCTGAGCCTGTCGGCTCGGCAGCACTCCTCGAACGACATCCACTCGGTATTCGTTCTGCAACGCTTAGGTCCGAGATGGCGCTCCTCGCGGATCGTGGGCTTCTTGTACAGCCGCATACGAGCTCTGGCCGTGTTCCATCTAATGTGGGCTATCGCTACTACGTCAACCAGCTAATGCGCGATGTCAATGTGCCAGTAACAGCCATTGACCAGGTTGAAAACCGTATCCGTGGAAATGAACATCATGTCGAAGCAGTCCTTGATGCTTCGTGCCAGGCCTTGGCTGACATTACCGGACTGCCATCCCTTGCGACGCCTCCTGCCACAGCAGTCATCAGCATCCATCGCATATTTCTTTCGCCCGTTACCGCTACACAGACTCTCTTGGTGATTCTTTATTCCAACGGACGCTCTGAAAATCGCATTTTGACTGGTTTTTCACTCACTGCGAACGAGTCGTGGATGCTTGCAGATGCTCTCAATGAAGCCGCTGCGGGACTTGCACTTTCGACCCTGCGTGACAATGGTCTTGCTCCCATCCCCCGTGAACTTGTTGCGCTTGTGTCCGCATGGAACATCATCTCTACCGATGTCCGTACCGCTGCTAGGGAAATGTGTTCAGGAAGTCCGGTAGTAGTCCATCGCTCCGAAGCCGCTTTGCAACATCCTGAGTTTCGGGATGTTGAACGCTTCGGCCATTTCCTCACATTGATGCAGGAGCGTGCTGCGCTACTTGAACTCCTTGCAGGACCTGCTTCACTGGAGTCAAGCATACGTATTGGTGCAGAGCTTGGATCCAGCGACTTGGGGAGCTACTCGATGGTAACGGCAACTTATTCCGTAGGAGATACTCACCAGGGAACGATTGGAGTGATTGGCCCTACCCGGATGCGCTACCCGGAGGTCATCGCATCAGTCAAACATGTTGCAAAGACCGTCGGCAAGGTACTTCAGCGCCTGACCTTTTCCTGAGG
>JBEDDQ010000241.1:0-5818 GCA_041176185.1 Armatimonadota bacterium
CATTCAACCTGTCCAAAGAAGGTGAAATCAGCCCATTGGTCAAGACGCAATACGGTTTCCATGTCCTCAAGCTTGTGAAACGTGGCAAGGAAGCAACTGCCGCTGAAAAGGCTAAATTCAAGGCGGAAGAGATCAAGAAACTGACAACGACCGGTTCCGGGATCCAGCAGTGTCAGCAGTGAATGGTTCAGAAGGCTACGAAAAAATTGAACCCACCCGCGGTAAACGTCAAGAAGTAACCTTGAACGATTTACGAACCCGTCCTGGCTTACGCTGGGGCGGGTTTTTCTTTGTCAGCGTAGTGGATAGCGCTAAGCCCGGGGATGTGCCGATTTATAAGCACTTCGTAAACGGTCAAGTGCGACATGTGTGTAGACTTGTGTAGTTGTGATACGGGCGTGCCCTAACAACTCCTGGATGATCCGGATGTCCACGCCGCCGTTCAGCATATGCGTTGCAAAGCTGTGACGGAGCCAATGTGGACTCGGGTGACGGGGCAGGTCAGCTGCCGCGCTATAGCGCTTGACGATGCGCCATATCTGTGACCGCGTCAATCCAAACACACTCCTTGATCGGTGGTTTGCATCAAGAGCTTCATGGCGGACACGATCGAGGAGTAGCCGGGATGACCTTGCAAGTGGCACCATCCGCTCCTTATCACCCTTGCCGATCACTCTGATCCATCCGCCAGAGAGATCTACTGAATGCCAGCGTAGTTCGGCACACTCTGATACGCGCAGGCCGCAGCAATACATCACATCTAGGATGGCAGCATCTCTAAGACCCCGCTCTGTTGCGGTATCCGGTGATTGCAGTAAGCGAACAATTTCCTGCTCATCCAGTGTTTTTGGGAGCGCTGCCTTTATGGCACGAAACCTACCGGCGGCCGTGACAGGGTTCTGCTCAATCAGTCCTTGCCGGCGGAGATAGCGGCAGAACGATGATAATGCAGCCCGTCGCCGTGCGAGGGATGTTGACTTATAACCACCTGATTTGCGGTTGCTTAGCCAGGTCGTGATGCCCGCCGGGTTCAGTGTCTGTTTGCATGCAAACCAGTCCAGTAAGTCTCGCTGATAGGCATCTACGGTATTTGTTGCCAGCCCCCGCTCATGGCGCAGGTAATCCAAGTAAACCGGGAGCAGCTCCCGATATTCCATCAACCTGAAATCCACTCCGTGCGGACATCTATCCCGCGCTCAAGGCAGTGCGTTAAAAGACGCTCCTCGGTCGCTTCGCTTGCAATCATCCGTACCTCAACGCAGTCAGTGATTGGGTCAAGTCCGATATCGACGACGCTGAGGTGCAGGGCTTCAAGCATTGCCTCTGCAATATCAAGCGCATTGCCATCCGGGCCCGCGGGAAACACGGCAAGCAGCTGGGTTGCCTCTGGAGTCGTCATTTATTTCACCTCACACTGCATTGTATATGGCCGATGGTGCTCCTGTTGCAGCCGCCCACCGCAGCGTTCCATATTCAAAATGCCACCACTCACCCGGATAGTTTGCAAATCCACTCTGGGACATGACGTGAAAGAGAAGGCGGCGGCGTTCTGTGTAAACAATATGCGGATGCCGTTCGTAGTAGTCACAAACACTGGCATCCACAGGTTCATCAAAACCGCTACCCATGTCCAAGACATCACTGGTTGCGATGTCAAATAAGGTCACATCTACCGCACCACCCGTACTGTGAGGTGTTGGTCGGTCTGGGAGAATTTCCGGATAGGCGACAAAGCGGCGGGAATGGGCGTTTATTGCAGCGTCATCCCAATCTGGATGGTCTCGACGCACGATTGCAACCATTTCGTCCCAAAGCCACGCTTGGACATTGAGTGGTCGGTGCGCATCCAAGACCATTATCCCAAGAGAATCAGGCAGCAATGAGATTGCATTTAGTAAGCGCGTAACCACGCCTTCACGAAGGAGCATTTCTCCCGATGCGACAGGTGCTCCAGCCAAAGCGTAGACGGGATGTACCTTCAAGCGCTGATTTGCAACGAGAGCCACCAGCGCTTCGCTCGACCAGTCAAATACGACATCGAGGAAGCCGTGTGGCTCTGCATGGGATGTTATTGCGGGATACACGCGGTATTAGTTGTCAAGGCCCGCAGCCCAGAGGCAGCCGCGCTCGAGTAAGCGTAATACTTCTGGCTGGGATACGACGGTCGTGTCATGGCCGAGACCATTGTAAGAAACACGGCCATCCCCATACCACTTTGT
Source organism: Armatimonadota bacterium (assembly GCA_041176185.1). Taxonomy (GTDB): domain Bacteria; phylum Armatimonadota; class Armatimonadia; order Armatimonadales; family Armatimonadaceae; genus CAIRTT01. Next base: position 2,220 of record JBEDDQ010000241.1, read on the forward strand.
CCAAACGACAGGCATATCCACGACGCCATTACGTACGTGAGGGCCATCGGCTACCGGGAAGCGTGTTGTCGCCAGTACATGCACCGCAGGGTCAACGTGCATGTAATACTGCTCGGACACAACGGTGAATGAGTTAGGGGATCCGTTGGTGATGAAGTGATCTGGTACACGGACATCAACGGTGTAGGTCACACCGTTGTCGCCTGGATGGGAAACCCACTGGCCACCCGTCATGAACTGATATTCGGTTTCCACGCGGAAGCTGTCACACATCCCGCCGTGGCATCCAGCGATTCCAACGCCGCCTTTGACCGCGGCTAGTAATGGCTTCAGCTGTTCGGGAGTAATCGTGCCCATGGTCCAGATAGGGACAATCAATCGATAGGTGGAAAGATCCTCGGTTGCATAGGCATCCAGTGTGTCCGATACCGTTACGGTAAAGCCATTTCTTTCGAGGAACTCACTGTATATTGCTGCTACTTCTTTCGGCTGATGTCCATCCCAGCCACCGTAGACTACCAATGCCTTCATGATAAATGCCTTTCCTTGTGCGCAGATATTATTCCACGCGTATGCACTATGTCAGTACGATGTTGCTCGGTTTCAAGCTGTATAAGCATGCTGGATGTGCGCCAGCGTGTAGATAATCTTTCTGTAGTGTCATCCCAAGGCGATCCATTACTCTTTGGCTCCGGATGTTTGCCTGTAATGTGGTCGCCGTAAACACGACCTTTGGATCACGCTCACGAAACATTCGAATCAGCATTAATGCGGCTGTTGTCGCGATGCCTTTGCCCCAGGCATCCGGATGCAAACGCCAGCCCAGCTCAACCCCTCCATCTACGTGGACACACGGCTTTGCGTGCACCCAGCCGACGGGGCTGTGATCACTGCCTGCTTCGATAATGAAGTAGCCAAAGGGCTCATGAAATGCCAGCCAGCGCTCAATGACATTAGCTGCCTGCTCCAACGTGGGCGGCGCTTCCATCAGGACATGCTCCCGCACGACATCCGGTGTGTCCAGCCAGACGATGAACGGGGCATCCGATTCGAATGGCTTCCTAAGGCGGACAGGGTAATGGGTCAACGCTCCTAGGCCTTCTTAACCAGACTTTCGCCTCTCAGAACAGGCTTCAGATACTGACCCGTATAGCTGCCCTTGACCTTGGCAACATCTTCTGGGGTACCCTTGGCAACAACACGACCACCGCCATCGCCACCCTCGGGGCCCATGTCGATAATCCAGTCCGCGCACTTGATGACATCGAGATTATGCTCGATCACTAGAACCGTCGAGCCGGCATCCACCAGACGCTGCAGAAGAAGAAGGAGCTTCTCTATATCGGCAAAGTGCAGTCCGGTCGTTGGTTCATCGAGGATGTAGAGTGTCTTCGCTTGCAGCTTCTTGCCAAGCTCTGTTGCAAGCTTGACACGTTGCGCCTCGCCGCCAGAAAGCGTTGTAGCCGGTTGACCGAGCTTGATGTAGTCGAGGCCAACATCCGCGATGGTCTGCAGCTTTCGCGCAATACTTGGTACTGCTGAGAAGAACTCAACACCTTCGCCCACGGTCATGTCAAGGACTTCTGCGATGGATTTGCCCTTGTACTTGACCTCAAGCGTTTCGCGGGAATAGCGCTTGCCATTACAGACTTCGCATGGGACATAGACATCCGGGAGGAACTGCATTTCGATTTTGAGAATGCCATCGCCTTTACAGGCCTCACAACGCCCGCCCTTGACATTGAACGAGAAGCGTCCAGGACCATAGCCACGGACACGGCTCTCCTGCGTGGATGCGTAGAGGTCGCGGATTACATCAAAGCAGCCCGTGTACGTCGCCGGGTTCGAGCGTGGTGTGCGTCCGATAGGCGACTGGTCGATATCCACAATCTTTTCGATGTGCTCGATTCCGGTCAGCGATTCATGTGCCTCGGCAATCATGTGCGAGCGGTAAATCTGCTGCATCAGCTTGGGATACAGCGTCTCCTGAATCAACGTTGACTTGCCGGAACCAGACACTCCTGTGATGCAGACCATTGAGCCAAGCGGAATTTCGATATCAACGCCCTTTAGATTGTGGCCCTTTGCGCCGGTAAGGATGAGGGACTTACCATTGCCTTCGCGACGGGTTTTCGGCACAGGGATGGCCCGGCGCCCGGAGAGAAACGCGGCGGTTGCAGATTCAGGTTCATCGAGGATGTCAGCCGGTGGGCCCTCAGCAACGACACGGCCACCGTGGACGCCGGCGCCCGGTCCGATATCTATCAACCAGTCTGCCGCCGCCATCGTTTCTTCATCGTGCTCAACGACAAGAATGGTGTTCCCAAGATCGCGTAGGCGGGTTAGGGTCTGAACGAGCTTTGTGTTATCTCTCTGGTGGAGGCCGATAGATGGCTCATCAAGGATGTAAAGAACACCCATCAGGCCGGATCCGATTTGCGTCGCAAGGCGGATACGCTGTGCTTCACCACCGGCCAGTGTGTTCGCACTCCGGTCCATCGTTAGGTAGCCAAGCCCAACAGAATACAGAAAACCGAGACGCTCCCGGATTTCCTTGACAATCTGCTTGGCAATAATTGCTTCGCGGTTTGTGAGCGTTAGGCCATCAAAGAAGGTGACCATTTTCTCAACACTGAAGGCAGTCAGTGTGCTGATATCGGTATCACCAACCTTGACGCTAAGGGCTTCGGGCTTCAGGCGCTTTCCTTTACACTCAGGGCAGGGGCGCTGGCGGCGGTATTGTTCGAGGTCAGCCTTTACGTAGTCACTTGTCGTCTCCGCCAGATGACGTTCCATGATTGACAGAACACCCGCGTATTCAGTGTCGAAGTAGCGTGTCTTACCCCAGCGGTTACGATGTTCCATCGCAACATTGCCTTTGACCCCATAGAACACTGCGTGCAGCTGCTCTGGTGTCAGGTCTTTCAGCGGCGTTTCCATCGTGAAGCCGAGCGACTTCGCGACAGCGGCAAACAATGCTGTCCTGCTTTCTGACATGATTTGCTTGCCGGACTTATAGACAAAGTAGCGTAGTGCACCCGCACCAATCGACATGTTGTGGTCCGGAGCAATGAGGGCTGGGTCGAACTCGGCCTGTGTTCCAAGGCCGTGACACTGTGTACATGCTCCGTATGGGCTGTTAAAAGAAAACGTCCGAGGTTCGATTTCGGGCAAGCTGATGCCGCAGTCTGTACACGCGAACTTTTCACTGTACGTATGGCATTCGCCATCGACGATATCGATGACCAGAACTCCATTGCCACGCTTCAAGGTTGACTCAATCGAATCGGCGAGGCGCTTCTCCGTACCGGCACGCACAACAACTCGGTCCACCACGATGTCTAAATCATGTTGCTTATAGCGGTCGAGTGTTGGGAGTTCTTCAGAAATGTCGTAGATGGTGCCATCGATGCGGACGCGGACATAGCCTTCTTTGCGGATGTCCTCAAGTTCCTTACGGTACTCACCTTTTCGGCCACGCGCGATCGGGGCCATCAGCTGCATCCGGGTGCCTTCCGGCAGCTGCATCAGCTGGTCGACAATCTGGCTTGGCTGCTGCTGGCTAACAGGTTTGCCACACTGGGGGCAATGTGGACGAC
>JBEDDQ010000242.1:0-4555 GCA_041176185.1 Armatimonadota bacterium
GCACGATGATGAGAGTCCAACCAATGGGTGTGAGACCGAAGATGAGGAAGCTGATGTAGGCGAGTGCGCCTGCCGGGGCCATGCAGGCCCAGAATCGCCAGTGCCAAAGGACATCAAGAACGTGGATTAGCGTATCAAGACTTAACCAATCACTCACTCGGGTTTACCATCCACGTGGCACGGTATCATATTGCCGGTGTCGTGGAGCGCGGGCTTGTAGCTCAACGGTTAGAGCAGGGGACTCATAATCCCTTGGTTGGGGGTTCGAATCCCTCCAGGCCCACTTCATCTCGCTTAGGTGTGCACAGACACCGTGTTATGTGTCGTGTTTTATTTTTTCTCAACTACCCGACACTACGACAAGCATAACCATGGAGCCATACTTCGGACTTCTTGTCATCGGCATATTCACGATTACGATCGTGGCGATACTTGGTTTTGTCAGTGTCCATCTCACCACGCGTAAATACGTCCCCGATGCCGCACGTGCATCGAAGGCGCTGGCGCTCACACTTGTTTCGTATGTTGGTAGCGGGATGTTGCTGTCCCTGGCGATGAAGGTGACGGATGACAAGCCGGGTCCGTTTGGCTATTTGGTTCCTACCCAGATTTGGATAAAAATCCTTGGTGCGGTGATTGCGTGGATAGCGGCGGTTATCGGCACCTGGTTTTGCACCAAGGCGATGTACGGCGGGAGCTCCCGCACCGCTGCCAGGATTTCTGGCGCCTTGATAGCCATCATCAGCATTTCGTTTGGCTCAACGGTTTGGCGACTCGTTAACTGGATGCTAGTGACATCCAGCAATCGCTAAAGCAACAAGCAGGTGAACAGAGTTGGAACGCGCTCTTAGAGTGTCACGCGTTCCATTTTAAACAACGGGAATATACTCTTTACGGTGCCCAAACCTTTTCAATGAATGCCAGCAAGCGCGGGTCCACCTTGCGGAGTGCATCCCGGTCGAATGGAGCAAAGTCATTCCGTAGAAAGTACGCTTCCGTGCCCTCTGCAAAGTACTCCTGAGGAGTCGTCATCGCGTAGGCACGTTCCATCGATGTACCTCGCCCCGGCCCACGGAAGCGCTCGACCTTGTCATACGCGCCACCCGCTTTGGCATCCCGGTACAGCCCCACAAGCTCGGCATTGTCAAAACCAAGCACCTGGTCGTGAAATGCATGTGCGAGCTCATGCAGTATCACTACTGGCATCCGCTTGACTTCGAATGGAAAGGACTCCGTATCGGTGATCTCAATGCCCTTGGCCATTGCCGGGTTCCGCCCGTTGTCCTTAAGCCAATCCGCTCCTGGGTGGTACTCCGCCGTTGGTCCGAAGCCTTTGTAGGGAAGCGAAACCCAGAGAGTGACTTTACGCAGAGCCGGAATATGACGTGCTGGAACGAGCTGCGTCACCAAGCGCAGCTGCTCGGCGAGGAGCGGTAACATCGCATCCACCGCAGCCGGCATCGTTTCGATGACATCCGTGCGGACATTTACTGTCCAACCCTCAAGCGTTAGGCTTCGATACTTAAGTCCACCGGAAACAAGCTCAGCAGCGCCCGCTGCAGGACTTGCAACGGTCAGCGCATCGGATGAACGCTTCCGAGCATTGTCCTGAATAATCTTCTTTGCATTCAGGAGACGCTCCGGCCATGCGAATGTCGGTGCCTTCTCAGGATCGTAACCCTTCATATGTCCATTCAGGCGAGTAGCCGGCTTTGTGTACCGAATCTCGGTGTCTTTGAACACCTCACGACAGAGCTCGGCGAGACTTGGGTCATATGCCAGCAGCTCAGCGCGCGTGTTCACATGGTTATGGTCGTGGTCATTTTCACGGTTGTTGTCAAACCAGGACTGAACACCCTCAGCAAAATACTCAGCGTGGGAAACTGCCGCGTACTTTCCCTTCCATAAGCCAGCCGCAAGCGCACTGCGATACGCCTTCTTAACCCGCGCATCAAATGTTGGGTCGACAGCGTTCATCCCCCGCAAGTGGATGCTGTGGGCAAACTCATGGATCAGAATGCTCTCTTTGGCATATGGATCACCCGTAAAGCCAAGCAGGTTTTCCTCACCCACGCTGCAATAGGGATCTTCCTCCGAGCCACCGGTGCCACGCGCACGCGCATCCCACCAATCCCGGGCGTTCACGCCATCGATATCTTTGCCCATGCCGAGCCAGGCAAACTCCGGGAGGTCACAGGTGTACTCATTTGCCCCAATGATACAGAGGCGTGTGCCGGACTTAATCATCGCAGCTTTGGCATCCGGACGCGCAGCCAGCAGCTGATTGACCCAATACGCTGCTTCGCGCAGGGCGTAGTCGTTGACATCCGGACCCGCAACAATCGGAAACCCACCAGCAGAAATAAACTTCGTGTGCCGGGCCGCAACCTTCATGGCCTTCGGCGGCTTGGTGATTTTTTGCGCGCTGGCAATGGTTACGAGCAGCACAGATACGCAGGCAATCGCGAACATACGAAGAGATATCAATTGGAACGACATGCACAGCATTTACCACATGTCGCGGCATCCGTGTGAGTCTCCACCTAATGGCATGGGAATACGGCATGATTCCTGCACCTTAGAGCAAATACTATGACTGCCATCCAGTTTCTATCGCGCAGACGTGTCACCATCCGGCTGCCGTACCTCGACAGCATCCGGGGAGTTGCAGCTCTGTACGTCGCGATAGGTCACATTTGGCAGTTCATCGCTTTTCAACCTCCGTATGCGAATTTGCCGAAGATATTTACACTTTTGAACTTCGGCCACGCCACCGTTGGGATTTTCATCGTTTTGTCAGGCTATTGTCTGATGTTGCCGATTGCTGCTCAGGGCCATGTCGAACAGGAGGCTGGCTGGCTACAGGCATTTATCAGACGCCGTGCTTTTCGGGTGTACCCGGCTTACATCGCGGCGATGATCTTCAGCCTCATCCTGATTGCGACTACCGGAGTTGGTCTGGATCCTCAGCGCTTATGGACGGCGGGTCTGAACCAATTTTCAGGCGAATCAATCGGCTCTCATCTGCTGCTGATGCACAATTTGACCCGTTTCCAATGGACGATTGACACTCCGATGTGGTCTATGGCACTTGAATGGCAGATTTATCTCCTGTTCGGTGCAGTCTTGGTGCCACTGTGGAAACGCATTCATCCCTATCTGATGCTAAGTGCCTTATTCGTGCTCACCGCATGGACGGCAACGACTCCATCCTTAAGCGATAAGTATCTCTGGTTTGTCGGACTCTTTTTTATGGGAAACATCGCTGCCTGCTATGGAACGCGGACAGCTGCAGGTGTCGAGGGGCTCGGTCTCCCAAGTAAGCTCTGGAAGCTCGCTGGACTACGCAGTGCAATCCCGGCACTACTTGTCTTCCTTGCAACCTGCATGATGCCAAAGCTCATTGTAGTGAGCGATATCGCCCTCGGCATTGGCGTTAGTGGAATCCTTGTCTGGCTACAGCGAACATGGAATCGCAAGCCAGAGCACGGGTTGTTCAACGTACTGTCCGCTAAACCACTTACGGTCCTTGGTGCGATGTCATACAGCATCTATTTGCTGCACTTCCCGATCCTTGAGACTACAAATGCGTGGCTTGCAGGGAAATTCCCGCCGCTTGCAGTAATGGCAATACAGGCTGGTTTGGTACTGCCAATCGTTCTCGGAATCTCTTGGCTAAGCTATAAATACATAGAGTTGCCATTCATGCGAATGGGCAAGCGTATACGCCCAGAGGGTATTTCTCAGCCAAGCTCGAATGTCGTTACGCCGTAAATCCAGTCAAGCGTGATGTCTGGAAACGGTCCGGTGTACATCCGGGCCGTGGCGAAAACCTCCGTCATGCCATACCGCCGAACGAGTGCCATCGCTTCGACATTTGGCTCCGGGATATCAAGTAAAAAGCTATCTCCGGTAGGGATGCGTGCAATCAGGCTCCTAAATAAGGTGTCAGCCCCTTCCGGACGGGTCGCGAACAATGGCCCAACTTTCCAGCCATCAAAGCACTTACGAATTACACCGTACCCGCCGAGGGTATTGGTCGGTTCATTGGTGATTGCCAGTGCATGGGCATCCGATTGGTGAATCCAGGCATTTAGGAAAGCATCCCTCTGTGCCGGGAAGCAGGCTCTATCAAGCACTTGAATAGCAGAAAATGGAACATCACGCGCATCCACCGTACCATCCGCGCCCGGCCAATCCGCTGGCTTCACCCCTTGATAACGCGCGTTGCGATACGCATAAACCCGCCCGATTTGCTTGTAGAGGTCCACATTCTCGAGGACGCCATCCCCACCCTGCGTACACCCCGTGAGGTACCGACGGCCAGCCTCGTGCAATGCCATCCCGTAGCCGTTGCCCCGAAATGCCTCATCCACGATATAGCAGCCGAAAAATCCAAAGTTGTCATCGTAGCGGACAGCGCTCACGCAGGCGATCGGCTTTCCATCCAGCTCTCCGACGAGAAAGCCATTAGGGTCAGCGGTGAAAAATGTCTCCGCATCATGGAGTCCTGGATTCCACCCGGCGGCTTTCATCCACGTGATCGCAACAGACC
>JBEDDQ010000243.1:0-3756 GCA_041176185.1 Armatimonadota bacterium
GTTTGTCTCACTGGAAACGATGGTGTTGCCGCTGCCCTGCATTGTCTCAGCGGGACTAGGCGTCGTGTTGACAACACGGTTCGCACGATCTTTCACACCCTCGGTAAGGCGGACATCGGACTTTGTTTTGACATCGACAAAGGTATTACCCTCGATGATGTAGCGCTCGCTGCTCGTTGCATGCTTACGGACGTAGGCCCAGTTAGGATCCTGCGATGGATTGGCCCAAAGCTTGACTCCGACACGGTCGCGGAAGAAGCCATTATCAGAGATGAGGTTGTCACGGCCATGCTCGATGGCGATTGCTTCGGCGTTGTAGCCAAACGTATTGCCAACAATAGTGGTGTCGTAGGAGTAACCGCCCCAAATGCCATGCCAGCACTCAGCAATCAGGTTGTGGACAAACTGATTTCGGCTGAATGTTGCTTCAATCCCGTTGGTCGGCGCATGCGAAAAGTCATTCCCGTAGAGGAGGTTGTCATCACAGCCACCGCGCCCGGTATCCATTGTGTTTTGACCCGCCCAAAGGAAGAAGCCATCCCCTCCGTGCGTGACCGAGTTGTAGGCGAAGACATTGTTGGATGACTGTTCGTAAATCAGAATGCCCGCAGAGTCCTGCCCGCGGTTGTAGACACCGTGAGAGTAGCCACGAACACACCAGTCAATCTTGTTGTGGAGAATCCGATTCCACGATGCGCGGTACATCCCGATACCAAGGCTGGAGAGGAATGAGAAGTCATTGTGGTGGATGTTTCCGCGGTCACACCGCGTCATCATCAGACCATTCTGACCACCGCGGGCTGTACATTTTGTGATGCTGAAGTCATTGGTGTCGCGAAGATAAAACGCGGCGCCATAGCGTAGCCACTCATCCTTTTCGTTCTGGTGATAGCTCATCCAGTCCGCAAGGTCTTCTTTTTCATCCGTTGAGAGGAGATGTTGCTTCCAGTTATAGCTGGCATCCACATTTTCTAAGATAAGGCCATCTGCGCCGAGTGCGGCAATCGCGACTTTGTAGCCGTGAATTTTGAGGTTTCGAACGGTGATGTTCTTACCTTGAATGATGATGCCCGTTCCGGCGCGCAGATCGGGTTCCGTAGTGGCTGCAGTCCCTCGAACCGTCGCACCGCCGAAGTCGACAACAAGGTCATTTCCACTGATGACTATGGCGGCCGTCGTGAGCTGAGTATCGCTGTTTGGGAGAATCCAGCTGCCACGCCGGACGTTGGTCGATGTCGTTATACGCATCCCGGGGGTAAGCTTCGAAATTTGCTTTAGCATGTCTCTCTCCTTCAGTCGGTGACAGGCGAAAGCCTATGCGTCGACCGCAATACCACCAATAAATGTTCCTCTATGTGCCGTCCCGCCGTGCATTACGACAAAGTCTGCTTTGGCACCAACCGCAATGCGTCCGATGTCCGTACGACCGATTCGGTTGGCGGCATTTGTGGATGTCATTTTCGCGAGAGACATCAGGTCACAGCCAGTCCAAGTAGCAATATTGGTCGCCGCTTGTGACATCCCTAAAATGCTTCCAGCTAGTGTTCCATCCAGCAACAAGGCTTTACCGTTTGCTACCTTGACCGGGTGGCCGCCGAGGATATAATCGCCATCCCCCTGACCCATACCTGCCATTGCATCGGTGATGGCCATAATGTGCTCCGGACCAGCCGCCGCAACTGCCATTTTGATCACATCCGGGTGGACGTGATGTCCATCCGCGATCAGCTCTGCCATGGCGTTTGGATGCGTCAGAAACGTCGGAATCGGACCTGGCTTTCGGTGATGAATCGGGTCCATCGCGTTGAACAGGTGAGTGGCATCCAATGGGCCATCGTTTAGGAGTGCCGCAAGCTGATCACCCCCGATGGTGGTGTGTCCTACGGTGACGGTTACGTTGTTTTTCCAGCACCACTCGATGATTGGGCGGGCTTCTGCATACTCTGCAGCGATGGTCACGCGCCGGATGGTTCCCCGGGAGTGTTCGATGTGTCGAAGCCACTCATCGTGATTTGGAACCCGCACGTGCTCTTTCGGCTGTGCGCCTGGCCGGAGTGGGTGAATGAACGGACCTTCGAGGTGGATGCCGGCAATACGGGCTCCGCCTGGGCAGAAGGCATCCTGTGCATCGATAGCATCCGCGACGTTTACAAGCGCTCGAGCGATTTCGGCTTCGCCATGTGTGATGGTGGTTGCCAGTAGGGATGTCGTTCCGCGTTTGGCGTGTGCCCGGCAGATGGCACGCAGAGCAGTTGGTGTAGCATCCATGGTGTCCGCACCGCCGCCCCCGTGGATGTGGATATCCACGAAGCCGGGGAGCAATACATCGGCATCGCGTGGCACGTTGCCACCGGTGGGATCACCGCTTATGCCGGTGATGACGCCATCCGAGATGCCGATGGAGACGCGTGACAGGATGCCTTGTGGGGTTACCGCAAATGCGGCATCCAGCGTCGTCATCGCTGAGCTGGGGTAGCCAGTGGCTGCTCTGGAGCAGGCGTTGGCGTGGAGGCTGGCTTTGTCTCGAGCTGCTTGATGCGTGCTTCAAGAGCATCGATACGCTTTAACAAGTCATCTGGTTGCACAGCTGGAGCCGTGCCTGCTGTCGCACCGGTCGTTCCCTTGGCGATGGATGCATCAATCATCTGCTGGACTTTTTGCACGTTTACCGTAGGTTTGATGCCACCATTTTTGCGGGCGGCTTCGACTGGATTGTTCTTGTAAAGCCAGAAACTGACAGCGGAGAAGAGGACCAGAGGAACGAGGGAGACCAGGAACTTCTGGACGAGCTTTCCATCTGAGTTGCCATTGGCATCCGGCTCAAATGCCTTTACCAGCACAATACTGACAAGGTAAAGACCAGACATCGGGATTGCCATCAGGAGCATCGTCGCCGGGTCATTTGTCGGTGTGAAGACTGCAGCCAGCGTTGCGATAATCACAACGGCATGACGCCAATACGTGACCATCATTTTCGAGTTGATGACTCTGATGCGGCTTAGGAAGAGGAGGAGCACCGGAAGCTGAAAGGCGATGGCAAATGCCACGAGGATTTTGACGGTCAGCAGGAGGTAATCTTTTGCATCCTGTAGGACAGTCGCATCTGGGACATCTGAGACGTAGAGAGCCATCCAGCCGTAAGCGGATGGAAGTGCCGAGTATCCGGTACCGGCTCCAGCGAGGAGGAGGAAACCGGCAAACGGTGCGAGAAAGCGCAATGGTCTCCGTTCGTCCGGTGTGAGTGCCGGCCGCACAAAACCCCAGATCTCGTAGATGATGAATGGGAGGGCTACTGCGATGCCTGCAAAGAGACATGTTTCGAGGCGCAGGAGGAACGCGTCCTGGATGCCGCGGAAGACCGGTTTGGCATCTGGGAGCTTTGCGAGAACAACGTGTGCTGGTGCGAAGAGGATGTTATAGATCACCGGGAACAGGTTGTAGGTGGCTATCATGCCAAGGAGGACATAACCAAGCATCCTGAAAATGCGGTTGCGCAGCTCGGCAAGGTGCTCAACGAGCTCCATTTGCCCATCTTCAGCGTATTCGTTCCGTTTTGAAAAGAGACCCATATCCCTCTATCTTATCGTTGCATCACTAGATTTGTTCCCTGGTGGTGGCAAATACGATAGCGGTGGCAGGGATGTCCGGGGTGTTGAGTCCGTTTTCGTTTAAGCAAAAAGAAAGCGCCTCCTGCGGCTGTCTCTTATACACATCTCCGAGCCCACGAGACTTCGATCCATCGCGTATGCCGTCGTC
>JBEDDQ010000244.1:0-10662 GCA_041176185.1 Armatimonadota bacterium
TGCCAACAATGACACCGTTCAGGCCTTTGATGAACGCACGCTCAAGGTCATCAAGACCATTAAACTCACACCGACCAAAGCCCTTGCCCGTCTCCGTGGCGTGATCCCAACCGGGATGGCAATCAACCGCAAGGCAACCCGTCTCTACGTGGCTGAAGCAGGCATTAATGCGATCGGCGTTATCGATATCGCCAAAGGTACCGTGATTGGTCACATCCCAACTGGCTGGTATCCAACGCAGGTCGCGCTCGGCCCATTCGATGAAAACCTCTTCGTCGCAACCCAAAAGGGCATCGGGCAGGGCCCCGCGGGTCACCTGAATCCCCGTCAAAAAACCGATGAGCGCTTCAACATGCCAGCGATGCCTGGGATGCTTAATGTCATCCCGATGCCAAAGGACAAAGACCTTCCGGCGCTCACCCAGAAGGTTTTGCAATACAACGGCCTCCTCCCTGTAAAGGCCGACCGCCCAGCGGTCCCGGCTGATATCGAATACGTCGTCTTCATCACCAAGGAAAACCACACATTTGATGGCATTTTCGGTGAGCTCAAAGGCGCAAATGGCGAACCCGAATACGCACAACTCGGAGAAAATGGCTGGCTTGCTGCCAAGGGACGTTCGGAGCGGATGCCCATCATGCCTAACCACATCAAGCTCGCCAAGCAGTTTGCGATTAGTGATAACTTTTACATGGAGCCGGTCGGTTCCGCGGATGGCCATCGCTGGCTGGTAGGTGTCTACCCAAGCATCTGGACAACCCGTGTCTACTACGCCGGGTGGGAGTTTGCGCTGAGTAACTCCGCTCGGGGCCGGATGGTTTCCTTCGACTCCAATGGCAGCCAGATTCCTGAGGACTATCTGGAAAACGGCTCGCTTTGGGAACACCTCGCACGCGGCGGAATCACATTTCGTAACTACGGCGAAGGCTATGAGCTCCCGCACAATGATGAAGACACCGTCGATTCAAAATCCGGCGCGAATATGCTGGTCAATTTCCCGATGCCAAAGGTGCTCTTCGACAACACCTGCTTTGACTTCCCTGCCTATAACAACAATATTCCAGACATCGTCCGGGCCGACTGGTTCATTGATGACATCGCGAAATACCGCCAGCAGCACAGCGGCAAAATGCCACGCTTCATCAACATCGCCATTTGCAATGACCATGGCGCCGACCCGCAGCCAAAGCGCGGCTTTCCGTACACGGAGAGCTTTATGGCTGACAATGACTTGGCACTCGGGCGCATCGTTGAGTTTCTCTCAAAGCAGCCTGAGTGGAAGAAGATGGTGGTGTTCGTAACGCAGGATGACCCTGGCGGGGATGCTGACCACGTCGATCGCCACCGGTCGTTTGTACTCGCACTTGGTCCATGGGTCAAACCTGGCTACGTAAGCCATGAGCACACCAGCATCATGAGCATCATCAAAAACATTTACAGAAACTTCAAGCTGGGGCCGAACAACCTCTTTGATATGACGGCGACCGACCTCTCAGACATGCTCAGCTCCAAGCCGACCTTTGCACCATACAAACATACCAATGTCGACCCCCGTATTTTCAAGCCTGCGGACACGATGGACCCGGATGATCCGAAATTCGAGAAACGCCGTGGAGAGAGGCCATCCATGCGGATGGATGATCCAAAGTGGATTGAGCGGGTGCGGACCGGTGGGGATGTCGATAAGCGCTGATAAAAATGAGTGCCTGCGCTGCCGGATGACGGGAGAATGCACGCTGTGATGCTGCTTGAGACATTCTTTGATGATGCCGCTCGGCGCTTGCCGGATGCAATTGCGCTCGATATTCCGCCGCCGTTTGGTGAGGAGCATCCACGTGTCCGTCTGACGTACAGGGAGCTGGACAGAAGCGCCGCGAACATTCACGCCTGCCTCACAGCCATGGGGGTGGAGCGAGGCGATATCGTGGCCATCCTTACGCCGCGGACAAACCCGCTCGCTTACGCAGCACAGCTTGGCATCAACCGCTGCGGGGCCGCCTTCGTCGCGATTGACCCCGTGTTTCCCGCCGGGCATATCGAGCGCATCCTGACCGATGCCACGCCAGCGGTTGTCATCACGGATGAGACATTTGCAGATGTCCTGAAGGATGTCGGCTACCCATCCGCGCGTGTCATTACCGATCAAACGGTGATAAACGGGACATTTCCACAGCCGCCTGTCGTTACGGGACGGGAAACAAGCGACCTTGCTTACTTGATTTATACAAGTGGGACCACAGGCTTACCGAAAGGCGTGATGATTCCGCACACCGGTATATCCAACCTTGTTGCAAGCGACATCGAATATTTCGATATCGGGCCCGGCGATCGCTGCGCACAAGGGTCATCGCTGTCCTATGACTCATCGCTTGAGGAAATCTGGCTGGCGTGGGCCGTAGGTGGCACCGTCGTCGTGATGTCCGATGAAATCACGCGGCTTGGTCCAGACCTTGTCACATGGCTGCAGGATGAGCGTATTTCTGTGCTCTGTCCGCCGCCGACCTTGCTGCGGACGATGGGCTGTGACAACCCGGCGGAGGCTTTGCCGGACCTTAGAATCATTTACGTCGGCGGGGAGGCGCTGCCCCCTGATGTCGTGGATGCATGGGCGCCCGGACGCCGCCTCGTCAATGGCTATGGTCCAACGGAATGTTCTGTCGTCGCAACCCGTGCCGAAATCATCCCGGGGTTTCCCGTAGTTATTGGTAAACCTGTAACCAACCTTTCGGTATTCATCCTTGATGAGCATTTAGAATCCGTTCCGGATGGCGATGCAGGCGAGCTCTGCATCGCGGGTCCAGGCCTTGCGCTAGGCTACCGAAACCGCCCCGAGCTGACATCCGAGAAGTTTGTCACTCTGCCGGAGATTGGCCGTGTCTACCGCACGGGTGACCTCGCACGCATTTTGCCAAATGGCGATATTGACTGCATGGGACGCATCGATGCCCAGATCAAGCTCCGTGGCTACCGCATCGAGCTCGAGGCAATCGAGGCTGAGCTCGTTCGCATCCCAGGCATCCTCGAAGCCGCTTGCCGGGTGCAGGGGAGCGGCGGCCGGGAAGAGCTGGCGGCGTGGGTTGTGATGGCGGATGCTGATATCGACTTTTCGGCCATTCGTAACCAGCTCGCGGAGCGCTTGCCGTTTTACATGGTGCCAAGCTGCTACGGGCACATCGATGCGCTTCCACGAACGGTTGGAGGCAAGGTCAAGCGGGATGCACTTCCTGAGCAGGCGCCAGCACTGGGGGATGACGGTCCGGTTGTCGGTGCAGAAACCGAGCTGGAACAGCGTCTTGTGGATGCCGCCGCCATCGTTCTCGGTATCCCCGTCACAACGATATCTGTGGATGCCGACTTTTTCCTCGGGCTTGGAGGAACATCGTTGCTTGCAGCCAAATGGGTGTCCCGCCTTCGCATGGCTGAGCTGACTGCTGGCGTGACGGTCCGCGACATTTACGAAGCGCGTACGATTCGTGAGATTGCCACGCGGATTACACCGTCTTCGGTGGAAAGCAAGCTAGCCGAGCCCAGTGGTATGGCTGACACACCGCAAAAGCAATTCCCGCTCCTCGTTTCACTTCTTCAGGGAGTGGTTCTTCTTTCCGAGCTCGTTTTCGCCGCGCTTGGCGCCGCCTGGTTTGTATCCCTTGCACTTCCCGCAGCCAAGCTACCCCCTTTGGTGCTCCTGATTGGCATTCCACTTTTTGGTCTGGCATCCACCATTCTGTGGGTAGTCGCATTCGTGCTGCGCGCGGTTGCTATCAAATGGATGGTGATCGGTCGCTACACCGCTGGCGAGACAGGCATTTGGACATGGGATGGCTTCCGTATCTGGCTGGTGATGCACGCTGTCCGGCAGGTCCCCTGGGGGCTTTTCGAGGGTACCTTTCTGGTCAATGTCATTTTACGGATGCTAGGTGCCCGTATTGGCAAGAGCGTTCACTTTCACCGTGGAAGCCTCCCGACTCTTGGTGGCTGGGACTTGCTCACAATTGGCGATGATGCCGTAATCGGCCAGGATGCCGCACTCGAAGTGCTGGACATCCAGCGGAGCTGCTATGTGGTTCGGGGCGTCACGCTCGGGGATGGGGCAAGCGTTGGGACCCGTGCGGTCATCGATGGCGGAGCAACCCTCCCTGCAAATTCCTATCTCGCACCGCTATCCGTTCTAGACGCAGACACCGCGGCGCAAACAGGACGGACGTTCAGTGGTATTCCGGCATTGGACACCGGTCCTGCTCCTGAAAAACCAGTCGTTGATGTTCGAAAACCCCTTTCAGAGTCCGTCTATGCACTCCTGAAGTTCGCGGCTTCTGGAGCAATCGGGGGCATCGAAACGCTTGCGGGCATCATCAGTCTTTGGGTTTGCAGCCGCCTTACAGGTATCAATGTTGTCGCCGTTTTGGATGCTGGTAAGCCCGATCAGGTTGTGATGACGGCGCTTTGTACAGCACTTGCCGCCGTTACGGCGGTGCCTTTTCTGCTATTTTTTGAAGCTTTAGCCGCTCGGGTTATCGGCACGATTCCAGCGGGCAGCTACCCCCTTCGAAGTTTTGCCTTCCTGCGCATTTGGTTGACATCCGGGCTTGTGGATTCCGCAAACCGCTGGCTGAGTGGAAGCCTGTTTTGGCCGGTGTGGCTGCGTCTCGCCGGGATGCGAATCGGTCGCAGCTGTGAGATCAGTACGCTGGTGGATTTGGTGCCGCAGATGGTGACATTTGATGCCCTGACATTCTGTGCAGATGGCATTTACATGGGCACACCGCTGCTCCTCTCCGGGAGTGTGACGATTGGCCCGGTTCACATTAGGGAAGACAGCTTCTTTGGGAATCACGCCGTTGTGCTGCCGGGGAGTGACCTTCCACCAGATGTACTTTTTGGTGTTTGTACCGTTGTCGAGCCGGAAAAGGTCACAGCGGGGTCATCTTGGTTTGGTATCCCCGGCTTTCAGCTGCCGAGGCGCGAAATCCTGGATGTCGATGCATCCCTGACGTACGAACCGGATGCCCTTCGCTACACAACCCGTCTCTTTTGGGAGCTGCTACGCTTCACTGTTCCGGCGATTCCCGCGGGCGTTTCAGCGTTTTGGCTCGGCACGGTAGTCCGTTCGGATATGGTTGGAGCCATTGCGGCTGGGCTTGGTGTTCCGGTGATCCTTGCGGGAACCGTCCTCAGCTTAAAATGGCTGCTCCTCGGGAAAGTCAAACCCGGTGTGCATCCGCTTTGGTCCTGCTGGTGCAGCCGCTGGGATTTTTTGTATGTGCTTTGGACGGAGTGGGCACTGCCAGCATTAATGCCCCTTGAAGGCACGCTTTGGCTGAATGTTTATCTGCGCCTGATGGGGATGAAAATCGGCAAGCGCGTTGCGCTCTCGGGCGGCTTTTCGCAGGTCGTGGATCCGGACATGATTTCGATCGCCGATGATGCAACGGTATCAGCCATTTTCCAGGCCCACACCTTCGAGGATAGGGTGCTCAAAATCGACAAGGTCTCCATAGGTCCGGGAGCCACCCTCGGCCACGGAACCGTTCCCCTCTACGGGGCCAACATCGGTGCCAGTACCCACGTATCAACCAACAGCGTCATCATGAAAGAGGAGACCCTCCTCCCAAATAAGACCTACACGGGCGCGCCTTGTCGCGCCGTCGGGCCATCCCGTGGACACAAATAAGCCCGCCGGACGTGTGATGGCACTGGATGCCGCACGGGGCATCGCTATCCTGATGATGGCCTATGTCCACATGGTGCCATCTGAGGGCGGGACGTTTGCTGCCAGGGTGACTTTGGCGCTGGAAGGCAAGGCGGCGGTGTTGTTTTTCATCCTCGCCGGGATGACGTGGGCCCGGATGTCTTCCGACAAGGCAGCTGCGATTTACGGCCGTGCAGTGGTCTACTGCGTTTTTGGGATTTTGATGCACGTGTCGATTTGGAACACGGAAGTGCTTCTTCCGCTCGGAATCTGCCTCGCGCTTTTTCAGCTGGTTCGGGGGAATCCACGTTTCGGAGATACGCTTGCGACCATCGGTATTGCAGCCACACTTGTTGTTCCACTGATGTTCAATGGTGAAACGGCCATCGATGTTTTCGAGCAGCCCGGCGAGCTGCTAAAGCCCGGTGGTGTCATCCGCGCCGCCACGTTTCTCCTCTTTACGAACAGCTATCCCATCGTCCCTTGGTGGAGCCTTGTCTGGTTTGGTTACCGGCTGAGCCGAATCGAGGTGATGTTTGCGAAGCCATTTTCGTTCGTGGCTGTTGGGTGTGGATTTGCGGCGATAGGGGGATTGGGTGTGCTTTTGACTGGCGTCGTCCCTGTCGCCCTGCGCCCGCTCATGGAAATCACATGGACGCCGACGACGCTTCCTTTTGTTCTCCAATGCAGTGGTGCAGCGCTCATCATCATCGGGCTTACCGGCTGGAGGGAGCGGCTGTTCACCTTTCTCATGCCTCTCGGCCGGATGTCGCTTACCCTCTATATTGGGCATATTCTGTGCGTTTGTATCCCGCTCTACCGCATTTACCCGGAGTGGAACTGGCCGGTTGGTGTGGGGCTTTCTGCATTTGCTACTTGGCTTGGTGGCGCTCTGTTACTCTCACATTTCTGGATGAAGCGATTGTCACGCGGGCCGCTTGAGAGCACGGTTCACTGGCTGGTTTCCCGGTGACCATTTACACCAGCTCCGTCCAGCTTTCAGCTCTCCCGGATGGCTTTCTTGATCTAAACAACAACATCTTGACGGAGCAGGAACGTATCTATGCAGGTGCGATAACGGATTGGCTTCAGCAGAGCGAGTGGCGCTGTGGGCGGATTCTCCTGCGCTACCTGGTAGCCTCTGTTTATGAAGTGCCCATCTCGGGCATCACGATTCATTGCCTTTCAAGTGGTCAGCTGGTTGCCGAAACGCCCATCGGGCAGGTGAATGTCAGCCATTCCCGCATCCCCGGCGTGTGGGCCGGGGCGACGGCACGTGCATTTCCAATCGGACTTGATTTGGTGGATGTCGCTGACTTTCCTGTTGATGTGAATGGCGATGCGATTAGTGCAGACACTTGGGCCACCGTGGAAGCGCTTGCCAAAGTGACACAGCGTGGGCTGGACTGGGCTCTCTCGGCTAGCTGTTACCCGGTGGATGGCCTGCTTACAGCTCCGAGTGGAGAACGCTACCGAACGGCATATCTTCAAAATCTTCCTAGGGATATTCGTGGCGTAGTAATGGTTTCGGTGGAGCACACGTGTGATGTAAAAGAAGTAGACATCATTGGGGAAATTAATTGCCATTTCAACGAATTCAGCGAATAAACATCCATAAACATTGGGCATAAATATTACGTAGTTACTTGGTGACTCAGGTAGCTACATCTGCCTTTATTGGCGGCGAATGACCACTGCCCACCCGCGGTGGTCATTTGTTGTTCGAAGTAGACCATTACCTTCCAGTCTCCAAGGCAGTGTCCGTGTATACCGGTTCGTCTTCATTCTCCCAAATGGCGGGTGGAAACATCCCGGCGGAAAGATCTGATTCTCAACTCGAAAATCTCGACTGCCCACCCGCGGTGGTCCTTGTTCTACAAGCGCCCGAATCATCACCTGCATCGACTTGCTCACCCTTAGTCGCCCGAATGGCGGATGGAATATCCCCGGCTGTTGGATACCGTGTCATCGGACAGTCGGTAACAAAGGAGCAAGCAGATGAGACTGAAAGACAAAGTAATCGTGGTAACGGGTGGTGCCAGCGGAATAGGCCTCGCTACCATCGAGAGAGTGCTCGTAGAAGGCGGCTATGCCGTGATTGCCGATGTGGCAGGAAGCCAGGGAGGCTTTGAAGCCGAGCGCCTTCGTGCCAACTATCCTGAGAAATGTATTTTCATCGCAACCGATGTCCGCTCCACGTCAGATGCTAACGCGATGATCGACGAAACCATCGCAGCATTCGGCCGTGTGGATGGCCTCTTCGCAAACGCAGGTGTGGGTCTGACCCATTCAGCCGAGTCCTACCCGGATAGCGAGTTTCAAAAGGTTATCGATGTCAACCTTACGGGAGCCTTTCGGACCATCCGGGCGGCCCTGCCCCCGATGTACGAACAAGCATCCGGCAGCATCGTCACCTGTGCCTCGATTTTAGGTGTCATCGGTCAATCTACGACTGCTGCTTACAGCGCCAGCAAAGCAGGGCTCGTCAACCTCACCCGAACGATCGCCCTCGAAGGTGCGAAGTTTGGCGTGCGTTGTAACTCCGTTGGGCCAGGGTATATCGAAACCCCGATGCTGAATCAGCTCACCGCTGAAGCCAAGGAATATGCTAAGTCTCTGCATCCACTGGGGCGCCTTGGCCGTCCTGATGAGATAGCAGCAGCGGTGGTCTTCTTACTTTCCGATGATGCCAGCTTTATCACGGGAGCCAATCTCCTCGTGGATGGCGGGTTCACAGCAGGGAAAGCCTGACACCTGTAGACTGTCGCCATCTGTATAACTTCCGTTAAGGAGACGAATTCCGATGTCGATGTCCGATTCATCTACCACCCCTGTGCTTCCCGACGTTGCGACGTATATAAACATGCTTCAGCAAAGCACGGGGGAGTGGCGGTGGATGCTCGGAACGGATGTCACCCCTGAGCAGATTTCACATCAGGCATATGTGGGCGCACACAGCATCGGGGCAGTGCTACTCCATATGGCGGACTCGGAAGCCATTTGGACCATGGAAGTACTTGAGGGCGGCGCGGTCCCTGCTGCGCTAAAGGAAGAGCTACTTGCCGACCAGACGGATGTTTGGAATGGCAAGTGGCCTGTCGCTCCGAGCGAGCCTCTGGCGTACTACTACGAGAAGCAGGACCGTGTTCGCGAGCACACATTGCGGGTGCTAGCCGGGCTTACGGACATTGACAAGGAAGTCACGGCGTGGGGGAATAAATTCACCATCCGCTGGATTCTCGGTCACATGGTTTCACATGACAGCCAGCACGGCGGACAGGCGATTTTGCTCCACGTCGCGCAGACGCTGAGGCCTTAGTGCAGGAATTAGTGTGGATGTAGGTGAAGGTCGTTTCATGAACATCCTCCGCATGGTTCTTCCAATTCTTTGTGCAGTCTGCGCGTTATCCGCTGCGCGGGCCCAGTCACAAACTCCCACCATCATCCCGCTCTACCCACCCGGACACCCGACGCTGCAGGGGCAAAACGAGAAGGAGATTCTGACTCCACCGGATGCAAAGCCTGGGCAGTATATCAACATCAGGAATGTCCACAATCCGATCATTTCCGTGCACCTCCCGCCAAAGGACAAGGCTAACGGAACGATGGTCATCGTTGCGCCGGGTGGTGGACACCGTGAGCTGGGTTGGCCAAACGAGGGGACGCAGATTGCAGAGTGGCTGAATCAACGCGGCGTTGCGGCAGCGGTTTTGAAGTACCGTCTTGCGTTTACTCCGGGTTACAAGTACACGGTTGAAGGGGAGGCTTTGCAGGATACGCAGCGTGCATTCCGTATCTGCCGCGCAAATGCCAAAGAGTGGGACATCGATCCAAAGCGTGTTGGAATTCTGGGGTTTTCAGCGGGTGGAGCGCTCGCTGCGCTCGTGCATATGCGTAACGATGCGGGTAAGCCCAACGCTTCTGATCCAATCGAACGTCAAGGCTGCCGGCCAGACTTTGTTGCATTGGTTTACGCGGGCTGGAGTCCGATGTATTTTTCAATCCCATCCGATGCGGGTCCCGCGTTTTTGACCAGCGCCGGCAAGGATGATGAATTTCACGCCAAGCAAACGGTCGAGTATTACAACCTGCTGTTTACGGCTGGCGTTGAGGCCGAGCTTCATATCTATGGCCATGGTGGGCACGGCGGCGCGATTAGCGAGCGCAAAGGCATCCCCTTCGGCACATGGCAGGTTCGTTTCGAAGAGTGGATGGCGGATTTGAAGCTCCTCAAGAAGAGCTAGCGCTTCGCTAACGAAACAGCCACGGGTGGACACTACTTTGTCCTAATGGGGCTTCTTTTTTAATCTCGTTGTGGAGAACATTCGCTGTTTCCATGAAGCTGTTATTCAAAATCAAAGATTGACATTTGGCCGATGGAACGCTCTGGGCATCGAACAAAAAAGCCCCGGTACGACAACTTCACGTCTCCCCAGGGGCTTTTCGTCACTCTAAAACGCCTCTAAAACTCAATCACACTGCGGATGACATTCCCGGTTTCCATCAGGTGGAATGCCTCCTCAACGTTGGCGTTCGCTTGGCTTGTAAACCGTGTAAACAAACAGCTAAAAAGCCCTAGGGGAAACTCTTATGCCCCCCGGGGGCTTTTCGTCACTCTAAAACGCCTCTAAAACTCAATCACACTGCGAATCACATTCCCGGTTTCCATCAGGTGGAATGCCTCCTCAACATCGTTCAAGCCAATCTTTTGCGTGACCATCGCATCAAGATCCAGACGCCCCTGCAGGTAGTACTGCGCAAGCAATGGGAAATCGTGGCTTGGAAGCGCATCCCCGCAGTGGCAAACCCTCAGATTCACCTTGTTCCAGTACACACCGGTGTCGATATTTCCGACATTCAATGTGACTTCCGCATCCGGGCCCGGGAAGCCAATATTCACCGCGGTGCCATTGTAATTCACCATCCGAACCGCCTGATCGATGCACTTCATCAAGCCCGTTGCCTCAAATGCA
>JBEDDQ010000245.1:0-2771 GCA_041176185.1 Armatimonadota bacterium
CTTTGCCCCGGCCGTAGCCACTGCCGTCGCGGATACCATCCGGCGAAATACCCCTGACCTGCTGTTTGTTCACTTTGCTGATCCAGATGCTACTGGTCACGCCTACGGCTGGGGTAGCCCACAACAAAAAAAGGGCTTTGCAGACTGCGACAAAGGCATCGAGATCATTATCAGCACCCTACGCCGCAAAGGCCTGATGGACGAAACCGTTGTCATCATTTCAGCTGACCATGGCGGGCACGAAAAGACGCACGGGATGGATGTCACCGATGACCGCGAAATCCCCTGGATTGCATACGGCGCCGGCGTCAAACCAGGAACAAAGCTTGGGCAACCAAACACCTGCGACACAGCCGCCACGGCCCTTTGGCTCCTTGGTATCCCTATCCCTGCGGATTTCGATGGCCGCCCGGTCGTCGATGCGTTTACCCGCTAACGTACCGCCCCGGGGTCGACGATAGGCGCATCCCGATCGACCTCCGGCCAACCGGCACGCGTCCAGCTAATCGGACGAATCCCAAGCGTCGTCAACCCACGGGGGACGTTTTTGTCGTACCAGTGATGGACAAGATAATCCGTCCCCCCGGTGCTGGTAATCATCGCGTGGCCAGGCCCCGCCATCGATGCACGGCCATCCAACAGAAGCGTGCCACCGCCCTCGGTCAGCTTTAGGCCTGCAGCATCGAGAAATTCGCCATCGATGGTCCGGCTGCGCCCGACCCGGATGTTATACGTCGACTCCGAACCGCGGCAGCAAAAGTCAAAGCTGACAACCAAATACCACCACCCGCGACGGTGGAAAAATGCCGGAGCCTCAATCGCATGCGGAAGCTCTGGACGCTGGGCAACACAGCTCATTTGGTAGCTGGTATCTACACGCGTCGCTGTAGCATTAAGGCGAAAACGCTGACAACCACCCCAAAATGAGCCGAGCGTCATCCACCAGACACCCTTGTCATCCTTTGCAACGGATGGATCAATCGCATTGTAGTGATCCGCCGGAAAGGACTCGACGACAACGCCTTCATCCTTCCAGGCATAATCGGGATGCGCAGGGTCAAGCACTTTACTCGATGCCAGACACACAGCACTTCGATTCTTGCCAAAGGCGCTGACCGAGTAATACAAATGCCAGCGGTCGCCAACTTTCACAAGATCAGGTGCCCAGAGGTTTTTTGCATTCGGCTGGACTTTCAGTGCAGTCTCAGGCAGCGGCTTGAAAATCTCTTGAATGTACTTCCACGTCCGGCCATCCGTGCTCTTTCGGAGGCCAATCCCCGGTCCCGTCGAAACCAGCCACCAGGTGCCATTATCAACCACAATGGTTGGATCATGCGCGTGGCGGATATCTCCAGTAAGCGTTAGTGGCTTTTGCGGCATTGCAGGTCCCTATTCTGTTTTTTGATTTCTATTTTGAAGATGTCTGAGCAGCACAGCAGAAAAATACGGTCGGATCATGTGCATGTCGAATGTCGCCCGTTAGGACGAGAGGCTTTTGCGGCATTATGTTTCCCTTTTCCGAGCTCACACAATCCTACTCTTCGGAGGTTTCAGTCTCCCAAGTACTACCATCAAACGTGATGATCTCGATGTGTTGTCCGCAAGGGCCATCGATATAAAACGATTCCGTGCCATCCCGGTGGAGCTTTGTCTCCTTACCGTACTTGACTGCCTGACGAATCAACTCATCACGGGACACACGCCACGCAAGGTGTCCTGGATGCTCATCCCGCACAACAAATGCCAGCTTGACCCCACCTGCTTCGACAAATGCCCATGTGGCATCCTGATACAAAACCGTGCTTCCGGGCACAAGCTCCGTGTAAAAGGAAACTGCAGCCGCGATATCCGGCACGACCTGCGCGATGTGATCAAATGTCCAGTCCATACCGGATTCTACTCGTTTGCATCCGATTTGCATGTGCTGGTTAGCACAATCGGAAGATAACCATCCTCCTGACCAGCCTGGCTACATCCGACAATCAAAATATGGATACAAAGGATGTCAGCTTCCTCCTTGGCGGAGCCGCCCTCACCGTTGCCGGGTGCCGCCGCGCCGCAACCGCAGGGCCCGAACAAAATGTCATCGTCATCGATGTCACTCGCGACCGCCACCCAATCTCGCCTGAAATCTACGGCGCAAGCTACGCTCAAAAAGATGCCGCCGGTTACCGCTGTCCGATCGACCGCTTTGGTGGCAACAACACATCCCGCTATAACTGGATGGCAAATGCCGACAACAAAGGCTCAGATTGGTTCTTTGAGACCATCCCCCACGACAACCCAAAAGCCGGCGGATTTGTGGATGACTTCTGCAACACCGCACGCAGTGCAGGCGCCGCAGCGATGATCACTGTCCCGATGACGGGTTGGATTGCACAGCCCGCTCCCGGGAGAAAGAAAGCCTGGAGTTTTTCAGTCTCGAAGTATGGCCGTCAGGAAAAAACGGATGCTCAGTTCTGCCCGGATGCCGGTAATGGCAAGCGCCCGGATGGCAAACCGCTTGGTGGGAATAATCCAACGGATGCCAACATCGCTGCGAGCCCTGCAACGTTCAAACCATGGGTCGAAAAGCTGACAGCGACCTTTGGAAATGTCAAGTACCTCCTCCTTGACAACGAACCCGGACTCTGGCACGAGACGCATCGGGATGTCATTCCGACCGGCGTGAGCATCGATGACCTCTGGCAGCGCTCCCTCGCCACCAGCCGGATGTGTAAAACCGCGGCGCCAAAGGCACAGGTCTGTGGTCCGGAAGAATGGGGCTGGAC
>JBEDDQ010000246.1:0-2632 GCA_041176185.1 Armatimonadota bacterium
AAGGAGAAGCGTTCGGCATCCTTGCCATCACGGTGGAGGACAAATGCCTTCGGACGCCACCATGGGCTCTCGACCTCGATACGTCCGGCTGTCCCCAGAATGGTGGTGGTGAACGGGGTTGTCACCTGAATACTGGTCGTCGCGGTTGCTACTTCGCCATTGGCATACGCCATGACGACACCAACATTTTCATCCACACCGGAGTTGCCAAGGACACCGACGGCTTTTACATCGACGGGATTGCCGAAGACCATGTTGGCGATGCTGATTGGATAAATGCCGACATCCATCAGGCCACCGCCGATAAGGTTGCGGTTGAAGAGACGTCCCTCGGCGTTGTAGCCGGTCAGGCGATGGTCATCCCCGAGGTTGCCCGCGCGGTAGCCAAAATCGGAATAAAGCATCCGTGCGTGTCCGATTTCACCAGCCCCGATAAGCTCCATCACTTTGCGCCAGACCGGGAAGCAGCGACTCCAGACGCCTTCCATGAGGAAGGTGCCCTTCTCACGCGCGGCAGCGATCACGACTTCCGCTTCAGCAGTGTTGACGGTAAATGGCTTTTCGCAGAGAACAGGCTTGCCCGCAGCGATTGCAAGCAGCGCTTGCTCTTTGTGGAAGTTATGCGGTGTTGCGATGTAGATAATGTCGACATCCGGGTCGTTGACAACGTTTGTATAAGCATCCGGGCCAGTGTGCTGCGTTACAACACCAAACTTCTCGGCATATGCCGCTGCTTTGGATGCATCCCTCGATGCGATCGCCTGCAGCTGGTGGTCTTCGAGGCGGACGACATCATTTCCGAGTCGATTTGCGATTGAGCCGCATCCAATGATGCCCCAGCGAAGTGGTGTGAAAGACGACATGGTTACCTCCGGAGTTGGGTCGTTGCGGCAGCAGTGCCGATTCAGCCCGCGTAAAGAATACAACGATGTTTATGCCCATCGCACGGGTCAGGTCAGGTTTCTATGGATAGGTTGGCAACAATCTTTAGTCGATTCAAAAAAATCGTTCAATCCGAAGTCTTCAGGGTTATCCACCGATGTTTCCGACATCAACCGTACCGTGGGCAAGTCCCTTCGTCTCAGTTGCATAGAGCAGTGCGAGGAGTCCCAGCATTGGAGCAAAACCAACCATAAACAGTGCATTTCGCATCGCATCCAGGCCGCCTGCAGCAATCGTTCCGACGATGAACGGGCCCGCTGCGGCAACAATGCGTCCGGTGTTATAGGTAAAGCCGGCGCCGGTTGCGCGTAGCCAGGTCGGGTAGAGCTCAGGGAGGTAGTAGGTAAAGGCTCCAAAGACGCCGAAGACGGAGAGTCCAATCGGGAAGTACATCAGGAGCTGTTGCTCGGGAGCCCACTTTACACCGAATGCCGCGAGGAGCGCTGCCGCGCTTGCGACAAAGTAGATTGCAAACATCGCCTTTCGGCCAAGGTGTTTCGACACGGGGATGGTGATCAGTGTCCCGATGAGTCCGCCCACGTTGAATGCTGCATTCGCGGTCAGTTTCCAGGTCTCAACGAGCCCGACGGTTCCAAGCTTATCCAAATTGCGGACGACGGCTTCCTTTTGTGCAAGCGCGGTTGTGAAGACACTGATAAAAGCATTACAGCTCCACCAGGTGATGAGAGCTACGACGGCAAGGAGGAGCGCCCCGATGGTCCGCTTTCGAAATTCGGGAGTGAAGATGTCGGAAATCCGTGCTGCACGAACCGCTGTGGCATCTTTCCATTGTTCGGGTTCCTTGATGTACTTTCGGACCACGAAGGCAACCATTGCTGGGATAAGTCCGCACAGAAACAAGTAGCGCCACGAGAGCTCAGGGCTTTCCTTGAAGAGGTCACCGACAAACCAGCGGCTGAGGAGCGTAGCTCCCATGAGTCCAAATGGCGCGCTTGTGTACAGGATGGCTCCTGCATCGACGCGGCGCCTCTCCGGCACAACCTCGGCGACCATCGCCGCCCCAGCCGCCCACTCGCCGCCGATTCCAAGGCTGATCACTAAGCGGAAAAAGATGAGCATCGGCATATTGACCGCAAATGCACACGCCGCCGTCCCGAGTGAGTACAGAAGCATCGTGAGCATCAGGGTTTTGGTACGCCCAATGCGGTCGGCTACCCGGCCAAACAGGATTCCGCCGATTGCCCAGCCGATGAGAAGGAGGCTCGTGAGGATGCCATTCCAGTCAGCGGTAGCAGCCTTGGCTTCCGGAGTTCCAAGCGGAATATGAAGCAGTGTCGGGACACAGTTTGGAGCGACAAACGAAAAGAGCAGGCCATCAAAGATATCAAAGCCCCAGCCCAGCCACGCCGCGAACAAAACCAACCAATGGTACCTGCCCATGTCTAGCAATGTGCGCTGGGCACGATTAGCTTGCTGCATCTGGATGTCACTGCCTCCACTAAGACCGTGTGCATCAGCGCACCCGGCCACGTTCCGGCAGATTATCATTCATTTATGTCTGGATGTCTACTTCACCCACTTTGAAACAGCTGGCCATGTTGCCACTCGAAGTTGTTTCAAAAGGTCCGTTGGTGTCTCTGCGATCACCAAGGCACCCCGCTGCTCATGGCGATAGAACCCACTTGTCACCATTTGATCCAGCATTTGGATGAGGGGATTATAAAAGCCA
>JBEDDQ010000247.1:0-6535 GCA_041176185.1 Armatimonadota bacterium
GTATATAACGATGAGGCTCCATTGACCTTTCAAGTGACAGTATTCGTCAACGTGCCTAAGCCGGTCATCGATATACTTACGACATCACCGGATGTCATTGTGTAAGGCAGATCTGGGACAATTCCAGTGCCACTCATGAGGAAAGCGCCATAAGGGAAATCCAGCTCTCTATATAACCAACCAACAAGGTCATCCACATGACGCTTCATCGTGGCGGTTGATGCAATTCCATCGAAAACAAGCTCATTATTTCGTTTGATACAAAGTTCGATTTCGATGGCGCGTAAGTCTGGTAGGTTGAAGTTAGCATCCAGCAAGCGGATACATGGTCCGAGAGCACATGAACCGTTGTACGATTTAGCTTGAGGTAGATAAAGGGGATTTTCCCCTTCTATGCTTCTACTAGATACATCATTTCCAATCGTAGCCCCAACGATATGACCACAGCTGTTCGCTACAAGTGTAAGTTCAGGTTCTGGGACATCCCATGTGGAATCTTTACGAACACGGATGCTTCCCAAGTGCCCTGTTGCTCTCCATGGTGATGCCTTGAAAAACAGTTCTGGACGATCGGCATCGTAAACCAAGTCATAGAAGTCTCCACCCTGCTTAGACTCTTCCATACGTGCATCGCGAGACCGCTCGTATGTCACTCCGCTTGCCCAGATTTCCTGCTTGTCGATCGGGGCCAAAAGTGTTGAACCAGGCGGCAGACGGAATGACGTCAGTGTAGCAAGTACATAATCTAGTGGATCCTCTGAACAGAGAATATCGTCCAGCGTTGTGTCAAGAACGCGCTCAGTTCCATCTACATTGACTGACCAAAGTAAATCGCCTTCATGCGACCGCCATTTTCTAAGTTCCATACCTGCTCCTATCGGTTTATGCCGGCTTGCGGATTAATTTCTTCAGTGATGACAAGATTGGCACCACAATAGGTCCAGCAAGCATCAAAAGCCGGAACATCCCCCAAAACCGATTCCGTCCTCGCTGTTTGAATAGTTTTATGAATCCGAATATCCTCTTGCCGGTGATCAAAATAGTTAGCAACTTACTCACAAATGTCCGGGACTTTCTAGACTTTGATTGTCGCTTAAACAGCATAGTGATACGAGCAAGGTTGCCCAAGATGTTTGTTACTGCGCCACGTACTTGATTAATGAGTTTGCTGGAAGCTGCGATGGACGCTTTGATCACTTCGAAAAGTCTGACGACTGGCTGAAGCATACGTCTGATTGGACTGTAGACAAGGACAAGCGCGAAGATTGCCGAAACGACAACCACGATTTGTAAACAGAACAAAATGACGATGACGGTGTTCATTGTAGAATTGCTTTAGTTAGTACCGTTTCGCTTAGGTTTGTGTTCCATGCTGCAATCGCGCTAATGTATGACTTGACAGCGCCATTGTTGCCTCGCATTGAGATCTGCTTGGCAAGGTCCAGGCGTGGCGAGAAAAGAGACGCTTTACTCAACTTTGCGCTTGATGTTAGGCAGTTGGATGCTGCGGCGATATCACCCTTTATGACAAAAGTAAGCCCTTGTTCCTGCTGCAGTTCATGCCATGAACGTTGATGTTCGGCTGTGTTACCAGGCTCACGTTTGATCGCCGATTGCAGCACATTAAGGGATTCATCCAACTTCCCATCCAGACGGAGAGCTGCACCGATTTTCGCTTGGACTTCGCCTGCAGGTCGGGATGTCACTGGGATGCGCTTGTAAATCGAAATCGCATCTGGGTACTTGGCTCGTAGCACTGCAATATCAGCCTTGAGTTCCAACAGCTCCCAATCCTGACCTAGAGGCGGTAACGAATCGAGAGTAGCCGCTGCATTGTCGATTGCCCGGCGCGAAACACTTCCGGTAGTCAGGTTTGCGCGTACCAGATGAATCCGGACCAAGTTCTTTCTGGCGAAACGTTTGAGTGATTCGTCATCCAGTGTCTCCCAGGCTTCAGCCAAAACGCTACAGACACCCCGGTAGGTCATATCTTCAGCAACAGCGGGATAGAGCAAGCCAACGATGTCTCCGGCTGCGACATCTTCGAGCAGCAGCAGTAACTTTGGAGTCGCCGATGGTCCCATGCCTTCATAAGCAATCTGTGACACCAGCTTCTGAATTGCAGAAACCTGACTCTCGGTCAGTGGAGGCTGAATCATTGGTTTTATTGACATCCTTCGCAATTGGGTTCCTGCGGTTATAATATCGGACGAGTTGGCTAGTTAGTTTGCAACGAAATTTGCCTCGGGAAAAGTGGTTGGCTTAATGCGACGCGTACAGGATATTTTTGGTCGATTCACACGGAATCTAGGGATTGACCTCGGCACTGCAAATACATTGGTACACGTCCATGGCAAGGGTATTCTTGTACGTGAACCATCTGTCGTAGCAGTTGATTCTAAGACTGGCCAAATTTTGAGCGTTGGAGCGGATGCGAAGCAAATGCTTGGGCGTACACCAGGGCACATCAAAGCCGTTCGACCGCTCAAGGACGGGGTCATTGCTGACTTTGAGCAGACCGAGGCGATGTTACGCTACTTTATAGACCGCTCGACACGCAGGCAATGGTGGACAGCACCGCAGGTGGTTGTAGGAATCCCGAGTGGTGTTACGGAAGTCGAGCGGCGTGCAGTTCTTGATGCGACGCGCAAAGCGGGTGCTAGAGATGCATTCGTTGTTGAAGAGCCAATGGCTGCAGCGATCGGAGCGGGACTCCGTGTCGAAGATCCTTGTGGCTGCATGGTTGTTGATATCGGCGGAGGCACCACTGAGGTTGCTGTTATCAGCCTCGCGGGCATTGTAACCAGTCAGAGTGTTAGAGTAGCCGGTGAAAAGATTGATGAGGCTATCGTTAGCTTTGTCCGTCGATACCACGGCATGTTAATTGGTGATCGCACAGCTGAAGAAATAAAGCTTACAGTTGGATCGGCATTTCCGCTCATGGAAGAGGTTTCAATGCAGATTCGTGGGCGTGATCTCATCAGTGGACTTCCCAAACAGACAACGCTGTCCAGCGTTGAGGTACGCGAAGCGATATCGGAACCGATTGCTCAGATTGTAGAAGCAGTAAAGCAGGCATTGGAGCGAACGCCGCCCGAGCTTGCCGCGGATATTATGGATTCTGGAATTTGTCTCGCTGGTGGAGGTGCTTTGTTGCGTGGTCTTGATGAGCTGATTCACCGGGCAACTGAAATGCCAGTGTTCATTGCTGACGATCCGCTTACGTGTGTTGCAATGGGATGCGGGAAGATTCTCGATGAAGTCGAACGAGTTCCTGCGCTCCGTCATGCTCTGATTCACGCAAACAGTTAAGGGTACTTGTGATACGTCCTGCCAAACCTGGATCCCCCACCATCGGGCCGAAGCGTGTACCGGCATTGGTGTTCATTCCTTTGGCACTTGGACTTATTTTGTTGATGGCCACGGTTCAAGCCCGGCGTTCGGGGCAATCTAATGTAATCCTTGATTCGGTTACATTCGTTGCAAGTGCGGTTTCGACTGCTGGGCGAGACGTCTTGGACTGGGCTGACCGTATGAAGGAATCATTGACAGCTGGGTCTGAGTTGCTCATTGAACGTGACCGGCTCAAAGCCGAGAATGATCACCTTAAGTTACAGGTGGAACGTCAGTTACAGATCGAAGCTGATTACATTAACTACCGAAACATTCTAGGAATGCCTAGTGTAAAGCGCGATGGTGCCATCGTATCGGATGTCAAATTCTGGTATCCATCCACAGAAAGTGCTTCGATATCTATTGACAACCATGGGCGTAAGATTATCAGAAATAGCACGATAAGAACGACTCAGGGATTGGTTGGCAAAGTCGTAATCACAGGGCCGTTGTATGCAAAAGTCAGACTTATCCAAGATCGTGATTCACATGTGGGTGTAAAGGTGCTCCGAAGTGGTACGTTTGTCGGAACCGGTATTCTCGATGGCCAAGGATCGAACAAAGAACCCCTGTTGCATTATGTGCGCCCGGAGCTGATGCTAGCGCCAGGTGATCAGGTTGTAACAAGTGGAGAAGGCGGAATTTTTCGCAGTGACATTCCCGTTGGTGTTATTCGGTCAACATCCTTGGCCGCTGGAGGGACAGAGCGTGTTGCAATCGTTGCTCCTTATGCTGAGAATCCGGTTACGATTCGAACGGTAATAGCCTTGCCTCCGCTTAGTGGTGCAGATACGTTCGAGGATAAGCGATGAGGTGGCAGGATTGGTTAGCTACGCTATTGGTCATTTTGTCCGCTGGTCTCCAATCGGCATTGTCTGCGACGGCCAACGTCGCATCGCTTCTGAATTTTCCGATGATAACCATCGCTCTGCTGTCGACATATCCAAGGGTGCATGTTTTTGTCCTAACGGGTGCTGTTGTCCTGACACGGATCGCGATCGGCACGGAGAGCATCCCGATTACTATTTTTCGTAGCGTTTTGTCAACATTTTTGTCCATCAAAGTTGGTCTAGGTTTGATGAATCATGGGTGGTTACTTGCGGTAATTACGGTGTCGGCCTGCATCCTGATCGACCTTGTTTCTGCAATAATTGCGCATCCCAAATATGTTGGAACCCTGACGATAACTGATATCCCAGTTTCTGTGGTGTTTAATGCAGTTATCACTCTGCTGTGTGCTATCCCATTGGAGATCTACTATCGTAGAAGGCACATTCACGGGTTTTAGGCTTTTGGAGAATTAATGTCAAATCTTAGGTTCATCCCCCTCGGTGGTGTCGGCGAAATCGGTAAGAACATGTACGTCTACGAGGTCGACGATGAGCTTCTCGTGGTCGATGCTGGCTTAATGTTTCCTGATGAAAAGCAGTTTGGCGTAGATATCATTGTGCCAGATATTCGCTATTTGGTGGAAAATCGTGACCGGATTCAGGGCATTGTTATTACACATGGCCACGAAGATCACATTGGTGCGCTGGGACATGTAATCGCCACACTTGGAAACGTCCCGATTTTTGCACCGCCCTTAGCCGCAGCGATGATCAAAGGGCGTCTTCAAGAGCGTAGAGTTCTCGACAGTACTACAATTACGGCTTTTGGTCCCGATGATGTGGTGAAAATTGGGGGATTTGAAATCCATCCAGTGCGCGTTGCACATTCTATTCCAGATTCGTTTGCTTTAGTCATAAAGACTTCAGCAGGCACGGTCGTTCATACCGGTGATTTTAAGCTCGATCAAACTCCAGTGGATGGTCAGACGTTTGATTTACCGAAACTATGTCACCTCTGCGAGGATGGTGTTCTGGCAATCGTAAGTGACACGACTAATGTTGAACGACCGGGGTATGTTCCAAGTGAGAGAATCGTCGCTGATTCCTTTCAACGGATTATTGCCGAAGCACCTGGCCGCGTGATTATTGCATCGTTTGGGAGCCAGATTCATAGAATGCAGATGGCGATTGATGCATCTAGAAGATACAGCCGAAAAGTTGCAGCGATGGGCCGCTCCATGGTTCAGAATATCGATATATGTGTCGACCTTGGCTATATCAACCTTCCTGATGAGATACGCGTTAAACCTGACGATATCAATGGAATTACAGACAAGAACCTGACAATACTAACGACTGGCTCTCAGGGAGAGCCTTTGGCTGGCTTGTCAAAGATGGCAAACGGCGATCATCGCTATGTCACAGTAAGGAAGGGCGACACTATCGTCCTAAGTGCAACTCCCATTCCAGGAAACGAAACTGCGGTATGGACGATTGTCAACAAATTGGTCGCGCTTGGAGCCAAGGTCATTTATGAAGGAATGATGCCAGTTCACGTCAGCGGACATGGTTATGCCGAAGAGCTCCGACTTGTCTTGAACCTTGTTAACCCTCAGTACGTGATTCCCGTTCATGGAGAAAAGCGAATGCTTGCGCTCTATGGACGGAATGCAGTGGAAATGGGATGGTTGCGAGATGATGTTTTCGAGCTCGCAATTGGCGATGTGCTTGAACTGAATGAAGTTCGAGGGCGGATTGTTGACAGAGTGGCCTGCGGTGCTGTGATGCTTGGTCAACGCGGGATGTATCCCGTACATGAGGTAGTCGTCAAGGATCGCCAGTTCCTCGCTGAGGGCGGATTTGTTGTATTGTCCATGGTCGTCGATCGCGAAACGGCTGAGCTGATTGGTGGCCCTGAAGTTGTGTCGCGTGGCGTCGCATTCATGGAGGACGAGACCGACCTCATTCTTGAGATCATCGATACCGTGGCTGGAATCTTTACAGAATCGGACCCTGATGATGTCCGGATGGCCGAAAATGGCGGCGACACGGGACAGAGCAGCATTCCTGGAGCCATCCGCCTTCAAACGCGTAAACTGATTGAGAAGCGTACTGGCGTTCGCACAAACGTTCTCTCCACCATAATCTATGTTTAAGAGCGATGTGATTCCTTGGCTCATTGAGCCAGGGAATGACTTAGTTCATCGACTTGATACCCTTGTTGAGAACGTACTTATCCCTGAGAGCCAAGTGGATTCCGATGCACAGTTACCTGATTCCCACTTGGTCCAGCTCGTAGATATCGGTCTCGT
>JBEDDQ010000248.1:0-3093 GCA_041176185.1 Armatimonadota bacterium
ACGCGGCAGTATTTGCCATCGAATGCGGATGTAAGCTTAATCCACTCAATTTCCTTGGCGATTTCGGCATCGATGTTGTCGCTGGTAAAGTCCGGGGAGCAGCAGAGCATCGGCATTTCAAGGCCATGTGCATCGAGACGCGCGCGTATATCGGCAATCCACATCGGGTCGGTTTCCATAAAGCCGGCGTAGAACTCAAGGCCATCCACACCAAGGGTGGATGCCAGCTCAATCCACTGTGGGACAGTCATGGTCTTGTGGATGCAAAGCTCATCCATATAGCATTTTGGAAACGCGGCGATTCGGGGTTGGTTCATGAGGGTGGATGTCCGGTCAGGTGGATGTGTTCCAGCGGGATTCGGCGATGAATACGTTGGCGGAACCTGGAATCGCCGTAATTGTAGCGTGGATTCGGGGCAGCGGTTGGTAGAATCCGTGCTGTGATAACCGCAGAAATTGTATCTATCGGGACTGAGCTTTTGCTTGGGCAGATTCTGGACTCGGATGCTCCATTTTTGGCGCAACGTCTTTCCGCGCTTGGCGTGAATGTCTTTTTCCGGACAACGGTTGGCGACAATGCGGTGCGTGTTGGGGATACGTTGCGGCAGGCCTTGTCGCGCGCTGACATCGTGGTGTGTATCGGTGGGTTGGGCCCGACGCAGGATGACCTTACCCGGGATGCGATTGCGGGTGCGCTTGGCGTTCCGCTGCAGCGTGACCCCAAGCTGGTCGCGCATTTGACGGAGTGGTTCGCGCGCAAGGGGATTCTGCAGCCGAAGCCCAGTATTTTCCGCCAGGCGGATGTGCCTGTGGGCGGGCTTCCGATGCCAAACAGTTACGGGACGGCGCCGGGTCTGTGGATTGAGCATGGCGACAAGGTTGTGGTGGCGCTTCCGGGGCCGCCGAGTGAGTTTGAGCCGATGGTAGAGGCGAGTCTGCTTCCGATGCTCCGTCGGTATTTGGGGACATCGGAGCAGGTCATTGTCAGCCGCACGCTGCGCCTGGTGGGTATGGGCGAGGCGGAGGCGGAGTCGCAACTTTTGGACCTGATGAAGGGTTCGAATCCCAGTGTTGCGCCGTATGCAAAGCAGGCTGAGGTGCAGCTTAGGGTGACTGCGAGTGCTGTGACATCGGATGCCGCGAATGCACTGATTCAGCCGGTTGTGGATGAGATTAAAGCGCGTCTTGGGATTGCGGTCTATTCGGACAACGATGATGACTTGGAAACCCGTGTTGTGATGATGCTTGTTGAGCGTGGCGAGTCGGTGGCGACGGCGGAGTCGTGTACCGGTGGTTTGCTCGCCGGGCGTCTGACGGCAGTTCCTGGGTCGAGCGAGGTCTTTGGGACGGGTGTGGTGGCGTATTCCAACGAGACAAAAGTTGCTTTGGTTGGCGTGCAGCAGGCGACATTGGATGCGGTTGGTGCTGTCTCCCACGATGTCGCTGCGGAGCTGGCTCTTGGCATTAAGAGAGTTTCCGGCGCGACGTATGGCGTTGGAATCACTGGCATCGCGGGTCCGGGTGGCGGCTCGGATGACAAGCCGGTTGGACTGGTGTTTGTTGGGCTTGCGCATCCGGATGGCCTCGATGTGATCCGAACCGTGCATACCGGCTCGCGTCAGGATGTCCGTTTACGGAGTACGCAGCAGGCGCTTGGAATGTTGCGTACAGCAATTCTGCGCCGCAGTGGCTCATCTCTCTAAATTCTCTCTTTAAAGCAAACAAATGTTTGTTATAATGTTTTTCAGGTACTTACATCATCATGCGTCTCTTTTTGTCTCTCCCCTTGTCTCCAGCCGTTCTGGATGCGCTCTTGGCCGTTCAGCAGCAGCTGGTTGCT
Source organism: Armatimonadota bacterium (assembly GCA_041176185.1). Lineage (GTDB taxonomy): Bacteria > Armatimonadota > Armatimonadia > Armatimonadales > Armatimonadaceae > CAIRTT01. The sequence goes on from JBEDDQ010000248.1 coordinate 1,841, forward strand.
GCGGTAGGCAAAGAGCATTTGAAGCTGGTGAAGCCGTCGGATTTCCATTGCACGTTGTTGTCGCTTGGCGACCGTGATGCTGGGCAGTGGGAGGGTGTTGTGGATGCATCGGTGGTGGTTGCCGACTCTGGTCATCCCTTCGATGTGCATATTTCCGGTGTGAAGTCATTTCCCAAGGTTGGTCCTGCGCGGACGGTTTTATGTCCGCTTGTTGGGAGTGGGCTAGCGGAGTGGCAGAAGCTGATTGGGGTTGCGGAGCCATGGTTTATCCCGATGGGTGTGCCGAAGTCGGGTGGTTTGCAGCCGCATATTACGCTGGCGCGTGTTGCTCCCAAAGGGGATGGTGCTCACGTTGCGGCATCGCTTGCGGGTTTATCTCTCGATGTCAGCTGTCTTGTCGATCGCATCGAATTGGTTGAGACGTTTCTCGAGCCAACGGGTGCCCGTCATGAGGTCCGGATGCAGTTTCCTCTCGGTGGTGGGGCATAAAAATATTTTCTGCTTTTTGTAGTAATGGGTGCCTTTCGCGCGTTAAGTAAGGTGTGTGGATTGTGAAAACCATACACGCTGTAGCGTATTCCGCTTCGCGGCGGTGTTTCGGAGTGATCTGGAACGAATCGATATTGTGATGGCTATGCCATCGTATTTGGAAGTGATGCGGGCTTGGTTGGTGATGTTTGTTTTCATTCGTAGAAACTCAAACTCCGACCTTTCCGCTTTGCGGTGGTTTTCCAGAGTGATCTGGTGATGTAGGTTTTGCCCACCTCTAGAAGGTGTGGTGTGTGTGTTGGTGGCTTTGCCATCTCGTTTGGTGATTTCGAAGGGATTGATGAATTATGGATAAGGCAAAGGCACTTGAAGTTGCGACTGCGCAGCTGGAGAAGCAGTTTGGCAAGGGAATACTTGTTCGTATGGGAGAGCGTTCGACGGAACCAATCGAAGTGATTCCCACGGGTTCCCTTGCACTTGATTTGGCTCTTGGTGTGGGCGGAATTCCACGTGGTCGTATCACTGAGATCTACGGCGCAGAGTCATCCGGTAAGACAACAATTGCGATGCAGATTGTTGCAGAGGCGCAGAAGCAGGGTGGCATTGCTGCATATGTCGATGTCGAGCATGCGGTTGATCCGGTGTATGCCAAGTCTATTGGCGTGGATATTGACAACCTCCTAATCTCCCAGCCGACGACGGGTGAAGAGGCGCTTGAAGTCGTGGATGCATTGATTCGCTCAAATGCCGTCTCTGTTGTGGTA
>JBEDDQ010000249.1:0-9097 GCA_041176185.1 Armatimonadota bacterium
GATCAACATCATCGTTGAGAACCATGGTGGCCTGTCAAGCAACGGCAAGTGGCTGACAGAAGTGATGAAGAAGGTCGGTAACAAGCGTTGCGGTACGCTTCCAGACTTTGGCAACTTCCGCCTCGGCAACAACCAGGAATATGACCGCTACCTTGGCGTCACGGAAATGATGCCATTTGCCAAGGGTGTCAGCGCAAAGAGCCATGACTTTGATGACAAGGGCGATGAGACACATACCGACTATTACAAGATGAGGAAGATTGTAGGCGATGCGGGTTACACCGGATTTGTCGGAATCGAGTATGAAGGAAGCAAGCTCAGCGAGTCGGATGGCATTAAGGCCACCAAAAAGCTGCTCGAGAAGATTCGCACGGCTCGCTAAGCAGAGTCTGTTCTAAGACTACGACCGCCCGGAGGTTTTCCCGGGCGGTCTTTTTCAATTGGAAATCTCTCCCGTGTCAACACACGATTCACATCCACTGCAGGCGAAGCACGCAAGCTAAACGCATAAAAGCCACATATTTCCTACGGACTAGGAACCGCGGTGCGAGCTTACTGGGGTATGGTCCCCGACCATAGAAGCCAAATGGTGCGGTTAACGGTGTTCTTTTCAGACGCCTTTGAATTACAGAGCCGCTGTGCTTCTCGTTAGATTACACACCGTCGAACATCCAGCAGAACGTTTTTTGCCAGTCCTATGTACTAAGGAAACAAAGTGATGCGGTTCACCAAACTGATTTGTAACCGTCAGGTTACGTGAATGTGTCGTTCCTATGCCGGAACGGCACGTAAAGTGCTAGAAGGCCCTTGGAACCCACCGGCACTTTGCACGTTCAATTACCAGTATTCATCCGGTATTGTAGTTTGCAGAAATGCCTCGGCGGAGCGTCAAGTATATTGGCACCGCATACAGGAATGACAGTAGCCCAATGAGACCGAAATCATCACAGCCATCAGCGCCTCAACCACCTACCGCCGCACAGCAGGAGCGTAACAAGATGCTGGCACGACGCCAGTACGTTCGCTTTGCCTTCTACAAGGTCGATCCCGTTTGGCGTCGCCTCCCCGCGGATGAGCAGGCAGAGCAAAAGCAGGAGCTCGCTGATGTCGTTCGCTCCTTCAATCGCCGGATGCTAATGCGTCCCTACAGCCTGATGGGCACCCGCGCAGATGCAGAGCTTCTTCTTTGGCAGATTGCTGAGACACCGGATGCATTCCAGGAAATGTCCACTGCCATCGCCAAGACCCGAATGGGCGGCTACCTTAACATTGCCTACTCCTACTTCTCACAAACCAAGCGCTCTGTGTACGAGATCCGCGGCGTTGCAGATGCAACCGAAGAAGAAGAGCGCCTCGTCATCGATCCGAGTGAAGCCAAATACCTCTTCGTCTACCCGTTCATCAAGACCCGACCCTGGTACCAGCTCTCACACCACACCCGCCAAGGCATCATGGATGAACACATCGAAGTCGGTCGCAAATACCCATCCATCCGCTTGAACACGACATACAGCTTTGGCATCGATGACTACGAATTCATCGTCGCCTTCGAAACCGATGAGCCAAGCGACTTTCTCGACCTGGTTCAGGAACTGCGAGAGACGGAATCCAGCCTCTATACGTTGCAGGACACACCCCTGTTTACGTGTACAAACATGCGCCTCGAGGATGCTCTGGACAGCCTTGGTGGCCCGGCAATCGCGATTCCGCTATCGGAAGCCGTTGCACGTGAGGTTTGGGTGGAAGTATGCCCTCTCAGCGAATTCCTCCCCGGCCAGACACGTACCGTTTTCCTTGAAGGCAAGATGGTCGGTCTCTTCAACATCAAGGGTGAGCTCTACGCCATCAACAACCGCTGCTCGCATGCCCGTGGTCCTCTCTGCGAAGGCACGATTAATGAAGATGAGTGCTCAGTCGTTTGTCCATGGCACTACGGCAAGTTCGACATCAAGACTGGCGCCGCAATCGATGGTGTCGTTCGCAAGCCGGTTGAGACCTACAAAGTGGATGTCCGTGATGGCATGATTTACGTTGGAACAACAATAGATGGAGCATCCGAATGAGTATTTACGGTGCGGAAACAGTCGAATCGCCCCGCCACGATGACACGGCGCAAACCTATGATGCGCTACTCTTCCTTTCCTTCGGTGGTCCGGAGGGAATGGATGATGTGATGCCATTCCTACGGAATGTGTCCCGTGGTCGAAATATCCCGGATGCACGCCTTGCGGAAGTCGCACACCACTACGAAGGCTTTGGTGGCATCTCGCCGATCAATGCACAAAATCGTGCTCTGATTGCGGCAATGGAAGCCGACTTTGCCGCGAACGGACTAAACATCCCTATTTACTTTGGCAACCGTAACTGGCACCCGATGGTCACCGACACCATCACCCAAATGAAAGCAGATGGCATCAAGCGAGTCCTCGTATTCGTGACCAGTGCGTTTAGCTGCTATTCCGGATGTCGTCAGTACCGGGAAGATGTCATCAATGCGCTTGAGCTGCTCCAGCTTGGCAAGGATGACATCCAGTTCGACAAGATTCGGGTGTATTACAACCATCCCGACTTTATCGGAACGATGGCAGATAACACTCGTGCGGCCGTCGCAAATCTTCCAGCATCCGATGCACCCGTGCACCTGGTTTTCACCGCACACAGTATCCCGAACAGCATGGCTGCCGGGAGTGACTATGAAGTGCAGCTCGCAGAAGCCAGCAGGTTGGTTGCCGAAGAAGTTGGTATCCCGGATTGGAGCCTTGTCTACCAGAGCCGGAGTGGCCCGCCACAGATACCCTGGCTTGACCCGGATGTCTGCGATTACATCGAAACTCTCGCAGCCGATGGTGTGAAACGCATTGCGATTGTTCCGATTGGCTTCATTTCCGATCACATGGAAGTCTTGTTTGACCTTGACAACGAGGCGCTTACAAAGGCTGCGGAGGTTGGAATAGATGCGGTTCGTGTTGCCACCGTCGGAACTGATCCGCGCTTTGTAGGGATGATTCGTCAGCTCGTGCTCGAGAGAATGACAGCATCTCCTGAGCGTAAGTGTGCTGGTTGCCGTGGTCCAAATCACGACATTTGTCCCGTTGGTTGCTGCGCAAAAGGTGAATCAGCACGTCCGCGTCCGGCGACGAATCCAGGAAGTTAACGATTGTTACGTGCGTCCTTAAGTGGCATGAATAATGCAACTTGGATGGTGTCAAGGCTGAGCGATGGTCTGACATCAGATAAATATTGAATCGAGAATTGTCGTGTTATTGCATCGTGATGCGTCCCCACAGTTTAGTCCTTACACCACGTCATCTTTGATGACGGAAGTTCCCGTACAAGCAGGTCACCCAGCATGAAGCTGATAGCAGTTGGTCTGAATTATAAAACTGCCCCGATTGAAATCCGCGAGAAGCTGACGATGACGGGGTGCGTTCTTCGCAGCACCCTCGATGACCTCAAGGCCCTAAAGGTCTCCGGGAGCGGTGGATCTAAAGCTCAGGTTATGGATGAAGCCATCATCCTGTCGACCTGTAACCGTCTCGAAATCTATGCGGCTGCTCGGGACAGCGATGCTGGAATTGCCCAGATAGAGATTTTCCTGTCGCGCTTGCAAAACATTCCTCTCGATGACTTGAGACCACATCTCTACACCCTCTCCGGGGATGCTACTGCGACGCACCTCATGGAGGTCGCATGTGGTCTTGATTCGATGATTCTTGGTGAGGCACAAATTCTCGGGCAGGTTACTGCAGCACTGGATGCGGCATTTGATGCCCAAACGGTCGGCGCAGGACTATCTCATCTGTTCTCCCAGGCGATTCACGCCGGCAAGCGAGCCCGAACAGAGACTGTCATCAGCCGGCACACGACGAGTGTCAGCCACGCGGGTGCAGCACTTCTCGCGCAGCAGTTCGCCGATGATGCACGCTTAAACATCCTGATCATCGGTGCGGGTGAAATGGCAGTGATGGCAGCCCAGGCACTACAGCGCCTTGGCGATCATCGCCTCGCATTCATGAACCGGACCTTCCACCGCGCAGAAGAGCTGGCGGCTGAGTTCGGCGGCATCGCGATGACGTGGAATGATCTCGACATGGCCTTGGAAGTCGCAGATGCCGTTATCTGCTGCACCGGTGCACCTCATATTGTGCTAGTAAAGGAGAACATCGCGGCAGTACAGCAGACGCGTCAACATCGTCCACTCATCCTCATGGACATCGCTGTACCTCGCGATGTTGATCCTGCCGTGTCCACAATTGATGGTGTCAAGCTCTTTGACATCGATGACCTGCAATCCGTCGTCGATTCCAATATCGAGCTGCGGCGTGGAGCAATACCAGCCGTCGAGCGAATCATCGCAGAAGAAGTCATCCGGTTTAATGGCTGGCTCTCAAGCAGGGCTGTAACCCCAGTGATTACCGACTTGCGCAAGTGGGCGCAGGCTGTCGCTGATGAAGAGCTGTCCGCCGCGCTGCAAAAGCTCCCTGACCTCGATGACAAATCAAAGCGGATGGTTACCCGTCTGGCGCATCGGATTATCAATCGCTTCCTTCACGAGCCGACAAGCCGCCTTCGTGACCAGGCCTTTGATGGCAACGCAGCTTACTTTACACACGTCGTACGGGAGCTATTCCCTCTCGATGAAGATGTTGCCGAAGCGACACACATTTCTGACAGTAACAAAGCATCGGACGCCAAACAGGGAAAGGGCCAGGTCGCCTAGTATGAACATCCGATTTGGCACCCGTGGCTCGGCTCTCGCACTCTGGCAGACGAACTACGTGATGGCGGCGCTCACTGCTGCGAACCCTTCTGTCACTGCTGCTTACGAGGTTTATTCTACAAAGGGTGACCGCGTTATAGATGTTCCCCTGCCACAAGTTGGCGGAAAAGGCCTCTTTACGGCTGAACTGGAAGCGGCATTGCATGCAAGTGCCATCGATTGTGCCGTTCATAGCCTCAAGGACCTCCCGACAGAGCAGCCCGCCGGACTTGCTCTTGGCGCGATTATGCCTAGGGCAGATGCCCGTGATGTCCTGATTTCCCGTAGCGGCAAGACACTTTTAGAGCTGCCGCAGGGCGCTGTGATTGGTACGAGTTCGCATCGGCGCGGTGCACAGCTCAAAGCCATCCGCCCAGACGTCCAGCTTGCTGATATCCGTGGAAATGTCGATACCCGTATCAAGAAAACCATGGACCCAGCAGGCCAATACGATGCGATTATGCTGGCATCGGCAGGGCTGGATCGCCTTGGCTTCACGGATGTCATTACAGAACGCCTCCCCGTGGATGCGATGCTGCCTGCACCAGGTCAGGGAGCGGTTGCTGTTCAATTGCGCTCCGAGTGGGATGGCATCGCCCACTTCAACGCACTGCACTGTACAAACACTGCACTTTGTGTGACCGCAGAGCGTGCATTCCTTGCTGGCCTCGGTGGTGGATGTTCGGTCCCAGTCGCTGCCTACGCAACTGTAACAGCTGGAGTTGTTGAAGTGACAGGGCGAGTCTGTGCCTCGGATGCATCGACGATGATCACCGTGACCACGCAGTGCACCTGCGACTCACTGGATGCAGCGGCGGCTCTTGGTGCAGCTCTTGCAGAAATGGCAATCGAACAAGGGGCGGCAACCCTGCTGGCACATTAGGTGAAGCGGTACTGCGTCGTCAATACGCGGGCGAGTCACCAACAGCCTGCCCTGACGTCGGTCTGTACGTCCCGCGGCTGGGATGTCCTTACCTACCCTTGTATTGGGGTAGAGCTAACGAACATCGATGAGATTCGTGACCGTCTTTTAAAGGGAGCCTCGGAGTACGCATGGTTGGTTCTTACAAGCACTAACGCTGTAGATGCAGTTGCAAGCGCCGTATCAGGTCAAAACATCTCTCTTCCACGCCTTGCTTGTGTCGGAAAGGCAACTGCGGATGCCGCCGCGCGTACCTTTGGCCAAAGCGCCGCGTTCATCCCAAGCGAAGCTACAGGCAGCGCCCTGGCCAATCAGCTTCCTGTAAGCATCGGTGAGCGCGTTTTGCTACCGCAATCCGCCATCGCGAGTCCCGATACGTCCGCAATTTTGGCAGCTCGCGGGTTGATTGTCGATAGCATCGATGCTTACGAAGTCACTACTGGCTCTGGCGGCGATGACATCCCAGCAGCCATTCGAGCTGGAAAAATAGATGCGGTAATTGTGACAAGCCCATCGGCCTTGGATGGCTTTCTAAGCCGTCTGGATGCTGCCGGTATCGGAAGAGCTCTGGTTGAACAGCTCCTCTTTGCACCCATTGGACCGACGACAGCCATTGCCATTGCAAAGAAATCTCTCCAAGCATTGCCCATTCCAACCGAACATTCTCTGGAGGGACTTATTGATGTCCTTGTATGCTATTTTGATGGACTTGATACACCAAATGAAACCGTGCAGACCTGAATAATGCGACCAGATTTCCAAACGCCCACCCCGATGCTACGACCGCGACGCTTACGAACAAGTGCCACGCTGCGTAGCCTTGTTCGCGAGACGATTCTGACTCCCGCCGACTTCATCGCCCCTCTCTTTGTGAGACACGGTAATGGAATCCGTCAGCCGATTAAGTCGATGCCCGGGCAGTTTCAGCTCTCCATCGACCAGGCAGTCATCGAAGCAGCTGAGCTTGCTGCACGAGGTATTCCTGCCGTTATTCTCTTTGGTATCCCGGATCACAAAGATGCCTGTGGGAGTGAGAACTACTCACCGGATGGCATCATCCCAAGCGCAATCCGCGCCATTAAGGCTGCGTGTCCCGACCTGCTTGTGATCACAGACATGTGCTTTTGCGAGTACACCGACCATGGTCACTGCGGCATCATCAATGTCCCTGGAGACAAACACCATATCGCAGCCCTCCCGCATGGCTATCTCCTGAATGACCCAACCCTTGAGCTCTTAGCCAAGGCATCGGTTGTCCATGCGGATGCCGGTGCGGACATCATTGCACCGAGTGGGATGATCGACGGGATGATTGCGGCGATACGTTCCGCTCTTGATGCAAATGGCCATAGCCACATCTCCGTGATGTCTTATGCGGCGAAATATGCCAGTGGGTTTTACGGTCCCTTCCGCGATGCTGCTGAGAGCACGCCGACTTTTGGTGACAGACATCAATATCAGATGGACCCGGGTAATAAGCGCGAGGCAATGAAAGAAGTTGCTATCGATGTCGCAGAAGGCGCAGACTTCTTAATGGTCAAGCCTGCCATGCCCTATTTGGACATCATCCACCAGATACGTGGTGCATATGACCACCCCGTTGCGGCGTACCAGGTCAGTGGCGAATTCGCGATGATACATGCTGCGGCTGCCAACGGATGGGTTGATCTTGAGCGCTGTGCGCTTGAATCACTTACCTGTATCAAGCGGGCTGGGGCGGACATGATTTTGACTTACTTTGCAAAAGATGCAACAGATTGGATTTCGAAATGAGCACTCAGGACACAACAACTGGAACCGTAGATCTCTCACAGTCACGCTTTTTGAAGGCTTGTCGGGGTGAACAGACGGATGCAACACCTGTATGGCTGATGCGTCAGGCTGGCCGCTACATGACTGAGTACCGTGAGCTTCGCAAAAAGCACACCATCCTCGAGCTCATCAAAGATCCAGCGCTCGCCACCGAAGTCACGATGCAGCCTATTCAGGCATTTGATCTGGATGCAGCCATTATTTTCGCTGACATCCTCCCACCACTCGAAGGCATGGGCCTTCAGCTGGAGTTTCAAAAGGGCGAGGGCCCGGTCATCCATAACCCGGTTCGTACCGAAGCGGATGTCCGTGCATTGCGCCAGCCAGATCCGGAAGAGTTTTTGCACTTCACCTTGGATGCGATCCGGATGACACGCAAGGAACTCGACCCTCGCGGCGTTCCCCTGATCGGGTTTAGCGGCGCACCGTTTACGCTTGCATCCTATGCCGTCGAAGGCGGAGGTAGCCGTAACCGTGTCTTGGTCAAGAGCATGATGATGAACCGTCCTGACCTCTGGGACATCATGATGACGAAGCTTGGCAAGCTTGCTGGTGATTATCTTGTTGCCCAAGCCAAGGCAGGCGCGCAGGTGCTGCAACTCTTTGACAGCTGGGTGGGTGAGCTCAGCCCATTTGAGTACGAAAATTTTGTCCTCCCGTATTCCAAGCTGGCACTGGACATCGCCGCAACGGCTGGCGTCCCAGTCATCCACTTTGGAACCAATACCAGCGGCATGCTTCCGTTGATTCAGAAGGCTGGCGGGGATGTGATTGGCGTCGATTGGCGTATCAACCTTGATGAGGCATGGGAAATTCTTGGTCATTCAACACCAGTGCAGGGTAACCTTGATCCTGTCACGTTGTTTGCAGAGTGGCCTGCGCTTGAAAAGCGTGCAAAGGATGTCCTCGACCGTGCGGCGGGCCGCCCAGGGCATATCTTCAACCTGGGACATGGCATTATCGTCGAGACCCCGGTGGACAATGTCCGTAAGCTCGTGGATTATATCCATGAGTACAGCCGAACACTCCGCGGTTAGTTGCAACCAGTTATGAGTGATTCAAACGGAAGTGCAACCCGCCGGGTTGTGATTGTCGGCGGCGGTGTATCGGGTCTTAGCACGGCGTGGCTGCTCAACGAGAAAGCTGCACAGGCTGGGATTCCGATACTTATCACCGTACTGGAATCGGCGAATCGCTTTGGCGGCAAAGTGCGTACTGACACTGTGGATGGTTACGGTGATAAGCCATTTATCATCGAGGCCGGCCCAGACAGCTTTCTAACACAAAAGCCGTGGGCACTTCGCCTTGCGCGTAAAATCGGGCTTGACAATGACATCCTGGGAACGAATGACAAAGTCCGAAACATCTTTGTGCTGAGCAAAGGCCGCCCGATAAAGCTGCCGGAAGGCGTGCTCTTGGTCGTCCCGACGAAGATTTGGCCATTTGTGATGTCGCCACTCATATCCATTTGGGGCAAGCTCCGGATGGGAATGGACCTGATTCTGCCTGCGAAGAAGGACAACACCGATGAGGCCCTTGGTGACTTTGTGCGCAGGCGTCTGGGAAAGGAAGCACTGGATAAGATTGCCGAGCCACTGATGGCC
>JBEDDQ010000250.1:0-4469 GCA_041176185.1 Armatimonadota bacterium
GGTGTACCGGTGGCAAGATTGATATCGACACGCTTGTTCATGAAGCAAAGCGACGGGAAATTATCGTTGTCTGTGACACCATACAGGGGCTTGGCTCCATCCCCGTTGACTTTCAAGCATCAGCTGTAGACTTCATCATTGGCGGTAGCCACAAGTGGTTGACCTGTCCAAGTGGACTCGGTTATATCGCAGCGTCTCCGGTTGCTATGAAGAGACTTATGCCAACCAACATCGGATGGAACTCCGTTGAAAACAGTCTGGATCTTGACTCACTCAGACCTGCTGACCTTAAGGAAACTGCTGCGATCGTGGAAGAAGGTAACCCCTCGTTCCTTACGATTATTGGATCTCAAGCTGCGCTCTCGGAATTGACGCGTTACGGAATGCCGGAAATCGGTGAACAGGTACGTACACTTGCTAACACAATCGCGGAAGAACTCCAGCAACGTGGCTGGTCACTGCGGTCCCCTGATGTGGAATCTGGTCTCGTGTGTGCTGTTCCACCGGGTTCGCTGGTTAGATCAGCAGTCAAATTGGATGCAGCGGGTATCGATGTAGCCGTACGTGCCGGTGCGATCCGGTTTAGTGCGCATGCTTATCAAACACTTGAAGACATCCAACCGCTACTAGAACACCTCCGACTATAGTCGCCTTACAGCTGGCCGCCTTGTTTCTGTTCTGACTGGTGCAGGTTGGTTTCGGGCATTCACGATAACCTCAATCATCTCTTCAACATTTGGCAAGATTTTAGCCGAGTCAACGGGGACCTGAACCCGCACATTTTCGAATGTCACATGCTTGGAGCGATAGGCAGCATTCAGCGGGCGTAGCGTCCATGGTGGCAAGGGTTGTTCTTTGTCAAGCAGGATGTTGATGATACGACCTTCAGTTCCAATGGATGTGATGCCACATTCCGCACAGCGCATTCTCAACCGTAGGAGTGCAAGAGCATTCCAAACCGGAGGCGGAGGATCACCGTAGCGGTCTTCGAACTCCTCCTGAACATGGGCGACATCCAAGCGAGTGCGACACGCTGCAAGCTTCTTATACATCAGAATCCTTTGTGGTTCAGCCTTGATGTACTTCTCTGGAATCGTGGCCACAACTGGTAGATCGACGGCTGGCATATTAAATGTTAGCTCTTCAACCGGCTCGCCCTTCGCTTCGTGGATGGCATTTTCAAGCAGCTGGCAGTACAGGTCAAACCCAACGGCGGCGACCATACCGTGCTGCTCACTTCCAAGGAGGTTTCCGGCGCCGCGAAGCTCAAGGTCACGAAGCGCAATCTTGTAGCCCGAGCCCAAGTCCGAGAACTCCCGAAGGGCATCCAAACGCTGCTCGGCGACATCCCGGACAGCTTTCGACCGCGGCGTCAACAAGTATGCATACGCCTGTTGTCGCGAACGCCCAACGCGACCTCTTAGCTGATAAAGCTGCGCTAGGCCAAAGCGATCCGCATTGTCAACGATAATCGTATTAACATTTGGAATATCAAGACCGCTTTCCACGATGGTTGTACAAACAAGGACATCAAATTCCTTGTTATAGAAATCAACCATGACATCTTCAAGTGCATCCTCGGTCATCTGGCCGTGTGCAACACGTACGCGAATACCTGGGATTACATTACGGCTTAGGTGAAACGCTACCTGGTCGATAGAATTGACGCGGTTATGCAGATAGTAAACTTGTCCACCGCGATCCACCTCACGCATGATAGCTTCCTTAATGAGGCCATCATCGTGTGACTTCACATAGGTCTTTACCGGAATGCGCCCCTCTGGTGGCTGGTTAATCACACTCATGTCCCGAATTCCGGTGAGTGCCATGTGAAGAGTTCTTGGAATAGGCGTGGCAGACAGTGTGATGACATCCACTTGGTTGCGCAGCTGCTTCAAGCGTTCCTTATGAATGACACCAAAACGTTGCTCTTCATCGACAACAACCAAACCCAGATTCTTGAACGAAACATCCTTTGAAAGGAGTCTATGGGTTCCGATAACGATATCGGCTGTTCCAAGCTTTGCAGCTTCTATCGTTCGATTGACTTCTTTGGTCGAGCGGAATCGCGACACCATGTCAATACAAATCGGGAACGAGCCGAGTCGTCTACTAAACGTCTGAAAATGCTGCGCAGCTAGTACTGTAGTGGGACACAACACTGCTACCTGACGGCCCTCCGTTGCTACTTTGAATGCCGCACGCATCGCGACTTCCGTCTTCCCAAATCCAACATCTCCACAAATCAAACGGTCCATAGGCTTTGGTGCCTGAAGGTCTTTGATTATGTCTTCCACTGCTCGCAGCTGGTCGTCGGTTTCAACGTAAGGGAAGGCATCTTCCATCTCACGCAGCCATGGGTTTTCATCCGAATAGATGGGACGCTCAGTGGCTTGTCGAGCGGCATAAAGTTTGACGAGGTCACCGGCAATTTCCTTTGCCTGCCTCTGTGCCTTGGCGGTAGCCTTTAGCCATTCGGTGCCACCTAGCTTGTGAACCGACGGGGCGTTTCCTTCGCTCCCGATGTACTTTTGTAGACGGTCTATCTGATCCGTTGGGACGTAGAGCTTATCGTTACCGTCATATTGGACAAGGAGAAACTCGCGCTCTGTGCCCTGCACCGGAATTTTGCTGAGGCCACGATAACGCCCAATTCCATGATTGATGTGAACAACATAGTCTCCAGGTTCAAGGTCGAGGAGGCTTGTAAGACGCATGCCGTCCTTAAATTCCGGACGTGCTTTGTTCTTCTTTCTGACATCTGCTGGATGGAAGACTTCCAGATCACTGAGGACAATCGTGGCTGGGTCCTGAATACGAAATCCGCCATTAATGACACCGTTGATCAGGCAGATTTTCCCCGGAGTCGGCTCTTCCGCTTCTGGAAGGTTGTTGTGTTGCAGGATTCCCCGGATGCGTGGAGCCTGTGCGCTGATTGCAATGACGGTGATTCCGTTTCGGCACCATGTACCAACGGCCTCAATAAATGGCTGGCTACGACCGCGGAATGCTTCAACTGGATCCGAATGGCCAGTGATCACCGGACCACGTTCGAGACCCGGGACGTCCCGAAGCATCTGACAGGTAGTCAAATGGGGGAAACGGCTGAGGTTTGCAAAAACGGTGTCTAGGGATACCAGCAGCGAGTCTGACACCGGGAGTATTTCTCCGCGGTCAGCCCTGAAGCCAAGATGAGTTATCAGCGTATCCGTTTCACGGTTTGTTGTATTCCAAGTGGTCGCCGGCTCATCGAAAACGACAAGGGTTCCTTCGGGCAAGTAGCTGTCGACAGTGACGGATACTGGATGCAAGAGCTGAACATGTCGCTCCATACCGGCGAAGTATTGTGCTGAGCGAATCTTGATCGTTTCTGCTTCGACCGCATCACGAAGTCGATCTTTGACTTCATCATCGACGCCCAGCTCTGTGAGTGTTGCCAAACGAGCCTTCAGTGATGATTCAAGTTCTACCGCCGCAGGCTCCATGACTGCCCGTGAGTATGCGACAACGCGCCCAGGGACCAGAGTAATCGACTCTGCACGCCCATCAGAGCGCTGGGATTCGATATCAAACGTCCGAATGTTCTCGATGTCATCCCCAAAGAAATCGATTCGATAAGGCTTTTCAGCATCCGATGGAAAGACATCGAGGAGGTCGCCACGCCTCGCATACGTCCCCGGTACCAGTACCTGCTCTTCGCGAATATACCCGTATGCATTTAGGCGAGCTGCAATTGTGTCTGGTGCCATCGTTTGGCCGACACGCAGCACAAGGACCCTATTTGTAAGCACACTTGGAGCGGGAAGGCGGGTCTGAAGCGCTTGACCATAGGTTACTACCAGACGTGGCGGTGTCGCGCTGACCAGCTGTTGTAGCGCAAGAACCCTGGCACCGACTGGCCCAATCGCTCTAGCGGCCTCTTGGTCATCCTGCAGGAGGTGAACATCCGATGGTAATAACAGTGCGGGGATGTCGCTCCCCAGCCAGCCTTGAAGGCGTTCCATTAGCTCAGTTGCTGCTTGCCGTGTAGGCGAGACAACAAAAATCATCCGGTCAGGCTGCTCCAATATCAATCTGGCGATTACAAACGAGCGCGCCATGGGAGTCAGGCCATCAAATGTAGATGGTAGGGATGTTAGCTCGGGTTTGCACCAAGTTGACGTTGAGGGAAGAAGACGGGAGATTGTCATGTGAACAAAAACGTATATCCGTTTGGTGATTGGTTTGCAATCAAACTTGAAGATTAGTCTTGTAAAGCTCCATCACCGTGTCATCCGGAAGTCTTGAAAACTGCTTGCAAGATAGAAAGAACCACAGACAACAATCGCTTTTCCGTGTTCGGTTATATTAATCGCATGTTGAATGGCAGCAGATGCATCCGAAACAACGGTAACGCTCTTGTTTATTGATCCGTAAAACGCAGCGGTCGCCTCTGGTTGCTGTGGGCGGAAGGGAGTGGTCGTTATAAC
>JBEDDQ010000251.1:0-7308 GCA_041176185.1 Armatimonadota bacterium
AAATGGTGGAAAACGGACGCTATAGCGGCAAATACATGGCTTCGTTTGTGGGACTCGCACCGATTCAGGCACCGAAGTTTGTCGTCGCTGTTACCATTGCTGCACCAAAGGGAGATCACTACGGTGGTAGTGTCGCAGGTCCTGTGTTCAAGGATGTAATGGAGCGGGCAATGGTTCGCTATGACATTCAGCCAACCCGCGGTAAGCGTCCAGTTACCCGACAACCACATTCCGCCAGCAAGGGTGATTAGTGGCCCAAAATGTTGAATGAACTCAACCAGCTCCTTGGCCAGCCGTTGTTGTCTCCATCAATGGGGATAACAGGTGTCACTCATGACAGCCGGACAGTAAGTCCCGGAAACATATATATTGCGGTAAGCGGTGAGAAGCATGATGGCCACGCATTCATTCAAGACGCAATAAACATGGGAGCAGCAGCGATTGTTGTTGATCGTGAACACACATCGCTGATGGTTGATGGGGAATTTCCAGGATGGGTTGTTCCCAACACACGCGATGTAATGGGCTTTGTTGCAGACATCGTCTTTCAGCATCCGACCCAAAAGTTATATTTGGTTGGTGTCACCGGGACAAATGGCAAAACGAGCACTACTTACATCATTGCTCATATGGCTCAAGAGCTCTACCGCAACGCTGGTATCGTCGGGACGCTGGGATCATTTGCGAACGGAATTTCTATACCCGGGCACCGAACGACACCAGAGGCACCTGAACTTCAACACATCTTCTCACAAATGTGCGACCACTCAGTAACAGCCGTTGCCATGGAAGTTGCCTCTCATGCGCTGGTACACGGTAGGGTAAACGGATGTTTGTTTGATGCGGCCGTATTTACGAATCTGACTCAGGATCACCTCGACTTTCACGGTGACATGGAAAGCTACTTCAAGGCCAAAAGCACCCTCTTTACACAGCTGCTGAGCCAATCTCTACAATGTGGGAAACAACCGTTTGCAATCGTCAATATTGGGTCAGAGTGGGGACGACGATTATGCGGTTCCCTTGAGCGATTGCCAACATTTACTTACGCTACACATGCGGAATTAGGTGCTGACTTTACATCAGGAAACGTATGTTTGCATACGTCATACACTGAGTTTGATGTGAGTTTCCGCGGTGATACTCATCATGTCCACTTGCCTCTTGGGGGAGCCTTTCAGGTAGAAAATGCTCTTGCTGCCCTTGCCTGGTATGTTAGTGCGGGTGGATCTGTCGTTGCTGGTGTTGAACGTTTGCGATCGTGTCCTCAGATTCCCGGGAGATTTGAAGTCGTTGCTGGGAAACAACCGTTTACTGTTGTTGTGGATTACGCGCACACACCTGACGGACTTGAGAATGTACTCAGGACGGCAAGGGATTTGTGCAGGGGCAACCTCATTTCCGTTTTTGGTTGTGGGGGTGACCGCGACCGCACTAAACGCCCGGTTATGGGAGAAATCGCTGGTAGGTACAGTGATGTCGTTATCGTCACGTCGGATAATCCGAGGTCGGAGAATCCTGAATCCATTATCGACGAAATCGTTGCCGGAATACCCGACATTGTCAGTTACAGACGTGTTGCAGATCGGCGTGAAGCGATAGCGATTGCTGTCCAAGCGGCTAAAGCTGACGATGTAGTTGTGATCGCAGGTAAGGGCCACGAAGCGTATCAGATTATCGGTGATTCTATTCTTCCGTTTGATGACCGCTGTATTGCAGCCGAGGAGCTCGTAAAATGCTCCTGACACTGACAGAAGTTAGCAGAATCCTTGGCTGCCAGTTACATGATGCGTCTGTTGTTACTGGAGTTTCCATAGATACCCGTACCTTATTGCCTGGAGCATTGTTTGCTGCAATCCGCGGCACAAAGGTAGATGGACACGACTACTTGTCCGCGGCAAAAGAACGTGGCGCTGCTGGTGCAATCGTAGAAACAATCAATGCATCGGTTGATTTGCCGCAGATTTGTGTCACCAATACCGTTGATGCGCTTGGCCTGCTGGCAAATGCAGTCCGCAGACAACAGGCACCCAATGTTATTGCCATCACGGGCAGCTACGGCAAAACAACCACAAAGGACATGATCGCTGCCGTTCATGGTTATTTACGCTCAAGTCATGCAACCATAGGTAACTTCAATACCGAAATTGGTTTGCCTCTGACAATCCTTTCTGCCCCACAAGATGTCGAAACGCTAGTTCTCGAAATGGGGATGCGAGGTTCAGGGCAAATTGCCGAATTGGTTCGTATCGCCGAACCGAATATTGGTGTAATAACCAATATCGGAAGCGCACACATCGAGCTTCTTGGGTCACGTGATGCCATCGCAGCGGCAAAGTCGGAGTTATTTAGGGGCTTGGCACCCGATGCGACTGCGGTGTATTCAGAAGCAATCGACCATCGCGATGTCGTTGCGCAGAGTGCATCTCATTGCTCCCGCCTGGTTGTTGGCGAATCAGAATCATGTGATTTGCTTATCTCAAACATCAAGGTAAGTCGGCTTGAGTCGTCCTTTACCATCACTTATAAGCACGAATCTGCCAATGCCGTGGTTGCATCTCCTGCGAGGTTTGCAGCAACGAATGGGGCGCTTGCAATTGGGACTGGCCTTGCCGCTGGAATGACGTTGACGGATTGCGTGGCTGGACTCGCGAATTGGCGGCCAAGCGAGGGCCGGATGCGACCCCGCAACATGGCAAATGGTGCAGTTATTCTCTCGGATGCATACAATGCAGCTCCCGAAGCCATGCTTGCTGCAATATCGGTTTTAGCCGATGTCGGGAGTCAGGGAACTGGCGGTTCATGGGCGGTGCTCGGCGAGATGCGGGAACTGGGTGTAGAGACCAAACAGTGGCACCACGCGGTTGGAGAGGCTGTGTTCTCGTCTGGGATTCAACATCTCGTTGTTGTAGGACAAGCTGCTGTTGATTACAGAACTGGTGCACTTATTGCCGGCATGGACCCTGATCATATTCATTTCTTCGAGACGCCAGAGAATGCCGCTGCAGTGCTGCAATTGGTGGTTGGAACGAACGATGTTGTTCTTATAAAGGGCAGTCGGGCCGCTGGTCTTGACAAGATTGTTGATTCCCTTTGTGGAGGGACATCATGACGCAATATGCTCTGCTTGGGTGGGGCAGTGTAGCTGGTTGTGTGTTATCAGCAATACTAACGTGGCCTGTACGCCAGATTCTCCTTAGCAAATCGACCTTTCAGCCGATCAGCGAGAATGCACCAGAGAAGCATCGACTAAAACACGGAACGCCTACGATGGGCGGAATCGGTATCCTGCTGGCAATCGTATTCGCATGTGTTGGGATGCTTGCCCTTTTGCCGTCCCGGTCGGATAGCAAACTTATTGCATGGCTCCTACTGGCGACGATTCTCGGTGGGGTTATTGGTGGTATCGATGATGTCGGCAAGGTTACTGGGTCGAACAACAAGGCAGGATTGTCTGAACGTATAAAACTTGCCTTACAGCTTGGTGTGTCTTCCCTTTTTGTCATTGGATGTCGACAATTTGGTCATCCAATCCAAACACTAGTTCCTGGCCTGCCATCACTGTTTGAGGATGCAATCGGAATCGTGTTCATCACCGGGTTTTGTAATGCAGTTAACTTCACCGATGGCCTTGACTCCCTCCTGACAAGTGTGAGTGCGGTGGTCGCATTTGCTCTTGGAGTGCTGCTGATGATTTCTCCAACGATTCCCCTGATGATTGGGATGTATGGCATTGTCGGTGGGGCAACTCTTGGATTTATACTGTGGAATGCATATCCTGCCCGCATTTTCATGGGAGACACGGGTTCGCTTGGATTAGGAATATTCTTTCCTGCCGCGGCGTTACTTTCCGGGCAAGTTTGGGCACTCACCCTTTGTGGTGCGGTGTTTCTACTTGAAATTGCTTCAATGATGCTCCAGCGCTATGTGTTCAAGTACCGAAGACTTCGGTTCGGGATTGAAAATGCCCGTGCAAACAGAGTTTTTCGACGTGCACCTCTACATCACCATTTCGAAGAATGTGGAATGCACGAGGTTCAGGTTGTTGCGATGTTTGTAGTGTTTACATTGCTTTGTGCCTTGATGTCGTTGATTTATGGTGTCGGATGAAACGGGAGAATACTGGAATGACGGGACCTGCTTCAGGTGCAAAACGGTCTGCAAATGATCGTGTTCGCGAGATATTTGCTTGGTGGACGTCTTTAGATGGGCGCTTCATGGCTGTCGTCATCGCCTTGGTTATAGCGGGAATCCTTGCAGTAACGTCATCATCTTTTGCAATGGCGCTTTCTGTACATAACGACGCATGGTTCTTTACGCGCAAACAGCTAGGCTCAGCTGCTCTTGGCGTGGCTTGTTTCTTTGTCATAAGCAATATTCCTGCAACGATGATCAGACGCTGGTCCCCTTATGCATTTGGAATCTCCGCATTAATGCTCATGGCCGTTCCACTGATTGGTCGAACGGCTCTTGGAGCTAAGCGCTGGTTGTATTTTGGTCCCATACAGGTACAGCCATCGGAAATCGTGAAGTTCACGGCTGTGATATGGCTGGCGGCGATGCTTTCCATGGACAAGCGTCGTGTCAAAAGCGTTTGGCAACATTGGATTCCAATCGGTGCGATTACGATTCTAGCGGTCATGACAGAGCGCCAGCCTGATCTGGGAACGGCACTCTGTATCGCTATCGGAGTGATCGCAACCCTCTTCGTTGCAAATATCAACTGGAAGCAGATTGCGGCCACGGTAGTTCTGGGAGTTCTTTGTGTTGGAGCCATGGTGTTTGCTCCTCAAGGTGGGCATGATTATCGCTCTGGGCGCTTCGCCGCTGTCGCAAACCCAGCGAAGGATAAAGATGGCGCCGGTATGCAGAACTGGCGGAGTCTAGTGGCGCTGGCCAATGGTGGTGCAACAGGTCTTGGGCTCGGCCAGAGCCGTGAGAAGCGTCGTGGTGGCGTCCCAATGCAGCGTACAGACTTCATCTTTGCTGTCGTTGGAGAAGAAGTGGGTCTGGTTGGAACCCTTAGCCTGTTAGCGATGTATCTCTGGTTGTTGATGGTCGGTATCAACTTGAGCGTGCGATCGACTGACCCGTTCTCCCGCTATGCGATTGCCGGTATCACTTCATCAATCGTTGGTCAGGCTCTCCTTAACATGGCTGTGGTAACCAGTATTGTCCCGGCGACCGGGATTCCATTACCGTTGGTTAGCTACGGAGGAACCAGCCTTGTCCTTACGCTTTCGGCTCTAGGTGTCGTAGCAGCTCTCTCGCGTCGCAAACCGGTCCGCAACATCGAGCTGGAAAAGTAGGTTAATGTTGAAAATAGCAGTCTTAGCAGGTGGAACAAGCGCCGAGCGGCCAGTATCGCTGCAGAGTGGACGGCAGGTCTACAGTGCTCTTGTTCGGCTTGGACATGATGTTGAGTGGTGGGATGTCAACACGGAATTGATCGATGCCCCAAGCGGTGCCAAGGCGCGATCGTTGGTTGATGTTGGTGGACGCTCAGAACTTTACCCGGATGTTGTATTCATTGCGCTTCACGGTCCAGATGGTGAAGACGGTACGGTGCAGGGCTACCTTGATGTCCTTGGGATTCCGTATACAGGTTCAAAGGTACTTGCAAGCTCACTCGCAATGGATAAAGTACGTGCGAAGACGATGTTCGCTGCATCCGGAATACCAGTAGCCGCGCACCTCACTTTTAGTCGCTATGACATTACCAGTAGGTCATGTGTCCGCAAAATTGAGCAAGATTTAGGAATACCCTGTGTCGTAAAGCCGGTCCGACAGGGAAGCTCATTTGGCACATCAGTGGTACGAGACATTACTGAACTTCCAAAAGCATTGAGATTGGCCGCTAAATACGACACCGAAATTTTAGTCGAGGAATTTATACCAGGCCGAGAGATTACCGTGGGATGCATCGGCAATTCGACCGTTGCCACGTTGCCTATTGTCGAAATTGTGACTGAGTCCGGTTTTTTTGATTACACAAGTAAATATGCAACCGATGACAATGCAGCCAAAGAACTGGTTCCAGCTGATCTGGAAGCCAGCGAGGCAGAAGAAGCTTCAAATCTCGCTTTGGAATGCCATGGAAGTCTAGGCTGCAAAGGCTACAGTCGAACCGACATGATTGTTAGTGAGCACGGAATATACGTCCTCGAGACGAATACTCTTCCCGGAATGACAGAGACGAGTCTGCTTCCGAAAGCTGCTGCTGCGGTTGGGATGTCATTCGACACCTTGGTTGAACGCATTGTGCAGCTCGCACTAGGAGACTAGCGAATGGCTAAGGTTGCCGTCAGGCAAGATAGGATGACCAGTAACATCAGCGCATCAAAGCTTCGAACGAAGAAACGTTCAAGGGATGTGTCGCGAACTGTCGTGACAGGATTGGCTTTCCTGATGATAGTACAGGCGGTAGCTGCTCTGTATCTGTCTCCTATTTTTGCTGTTACTCCTGACGCTGTAACCGTTAAGCCATCGCCGCTTTGCTCTGAGTCTCAAATAAGGAGCTTTATCCAGCCGGATTTACCGCGAAGCATTGTGCGATTACCAGTTGCCCGTTGGACTGATGCCATTTGTAATCTTCCAGTCGTCAAATCCGCAAAAATAAAGACCGCGTTTCCGAACAGAATATTTGTTGAGGTAAAGGATAGGCAGCCACTGCTGGTGTCAGAATTGGGGACACTTGGTTCCTGCGTACTCGATAGCGACTTGGTACCATTCAGATCGGCGCAACCTACTGATGTCTCATTGCCACCATTAGTACTCCAAACCGGAGAAGTCAAACCCGAACTCGGTGTCAGCATTTCTGATACTGCACATGTCAATGGCGTAAACACAATCATGAAGTGGCTGAAAGAGCACAGTGATATCGCGGTCGCCTCACTCAACATTCAAAACCAACATTTGTCCTTCGTTATGAAGCCATCCAATGTAACGGTTCTGCTTGGGACTCCTCGCAGGCTGGATGAGAAGCTGGATTCACTAGAAATCCTTATCGAAAAGCGTCCAGATTTACTTTCATCCCGTAAGTATGCAGCAGTCAACTTGTTTTCAGATGAGTATCCCGCGCTAGTCATTAGGTCCAATAATGGTGAGAAATCCGCAGTACCATAACGAAAGTAGGTAACTCATGGAACATGCGAGGTCTTGGACGATTCAGATCACGGTACTGTCTGCCCTAATGGGTGGGCTGGTTGCTTTGTCACTGAAGACGCAGGATAGGATTCTTAAGGACCAACTCCCGGATGTACGTCAGGGACGCTTGGCGAGAGCTTTTGTTGAGTTACGGGAAGATGC
>JBEDDQ010000252.1:0-4361 GCA_041176185.1 Armatimonadota bacterium
ATCAGGAGCTGTGTTGCCATGCTGCCTGCGCCTGGGTCGAGATATGCGGCGGCTGGAGCCTCTGTAATAGCCACAACAACTGTCAATAGTAGGGAAAGATTGATTATGTTTTTGAATAGATTTGTTTTCATTGTAGTACCGTCATAACAGACTGAATTATCGGTTGCTTAGTTCACTTTCTTAGGAGGAGAAGGGCTCAAATTGCGTGTGATTTGGTAGGGATAAAATCACACTGCCAAGTGTCCTAAATGGGGTGAACATTGAGTCCGTTCTTACGTAATGTGGTGCTGCCGGAGGGCCGAGTGACTGTAATGTAGACAAGAAAAAGGCCCTGGCGACACTGGATTCTTCAGAGGCCGACGGGGCTCAATGCGACTACTAAATTCAATTATGCGTTGAAAGGGTTGGTGACTTAGCTCTACCTCCCGATGACAACCTTGAAGACATTTTCTTAGAAATCTGTTAGGCGATAATCATGGGTTGTCAATCAACTTCTGCAAAACCACCTGACCTGACTACTGAGAAAACAAAATCTATAAACGTTGCCTTCAACGACCGTTTATGTTTGTGGTGACTTATCTCTACCCAGCGATGACATCCTTGACGACATTTCCTTTGACATCCGTCAGGCGGAAATCGCGACCAGCGTAACGATACGTCAGGCGGGTATGATCCAGCCCAAGGAGCTGTAAGACTGTCGCATGCAGATCGTGGACATGCACTGGATGATCGATAGCCTCAAAACCTAGCGGGTCAGTGCCACCAAAGGAAAGTCCACCACGGACACCACCACCAGCCATCCAGACCGTAAAGCCTTTATTGTTGTGGTCACGGCCATCCCCGTTTTGCGCAGTCGGCGTCCTGCCAAACTCGCCTGCCCAGACGACAAGTGTCGAATCAAGCAACCCGCGTGCGGCTAGGTCAGCGAGCAGCCCTGCAATCGGCTTGTCCACCGCCGCACAGTTACGGGGCAGGTCATTGGCAAGGTTAGCATGTTGGTCCCAGTTCACATTTGGCGTGACTTCAACAAATCGAACACCCGCCTCCACGGCCCGCCGGGCCATCAAACACTGACGCCCAAAATCATCCGATACCGTCGTCCCAATACCGTAACTGCTCTGAACGGCAACCGGCTCGCTGTCCAAGTTCATGACAGTTGGGAGGTCCGCCTGCATCCGGAACGCAAGCTCGTAACTGGTAATTGCCGCATTTACCTGCTCCAAGTGCGGCGTCGTAGCGAGTGCTTCCGCGTGAAGTTTCTGGATAAAGTCAAGCTGTTGACGCTGAGATTCGGGTTTTAACAGCGGGCTTGCGATGTAGTCTGCCTTGCTGCTTGCAATCGGTTGATTACCTTTACCGATCGGCGTACCCTGATAGATTGCAGGTAGGAATGCTGAGCCATAGTTTTGTGCTCCGCCATTTCCTGCGGGCGGCTTGATACTCAGGAAGCCTGGCAGGTTTTGGTTTACCGTGCCAAGTCCGTAGAGCGTCCAGGCGCCGACGCTTGGGCGCACAAACTGAAAGCTCCCGGTGTGCATTTGGACAAAGGCCTGTGGATGGGATGGCTGATCGGTGTGCATGCTGCGAATCAGACACATTTTGTCCGCATGCTTGCGCAGCTCAGGAAAAAGCGAACTGATCCAGAGCCCACTGTCACCACTTGGCTCAAATGCCCACTTGGACTTTAACAGCTTTGCGCCACGGCCAAGGCGCCCAGGACCCGGCATCCCGTTACGCTCCTCCAGCTCCGGCTTATAGTCAAATGTATCCACATGGCTTGGCGCACCGCGCATACAGAGCCAAATCACATGCTTTGCCTTTGCGGGGAAGTGTGGAGCCTTGGGCGCCAGCGGATTCGCCTGCCGGTTGGTAGCTTTAGCCGCCGCCTGCGCAAGAGCATCGGTTGTCGCAAATGCAGAAAATGCTAAGGTTCCAAACCCGCCTGCAAGCCGTGCAAGCAGAGTACGCCGCAGAATTTCATCAGACATTAGGGAGACCTCTTTCCTTACCGAACCGTCCGAAACTCAACAGTTGCCATGAGAGATTGGCAGAAAACCGTCCAGCGTGCCCGCTCGGCATTGCGGGCAACCCGGCTGTAAACACCGCTGTTGGCCTGTGATTCGGGCACAAAACTGTCCAGAAATGCCTTGCTCGCTTTTACTTCCGTCGCACTCGGCATCCTTCCGAGAATCATTCGGAAAACGCTCTCAATCCGCTCATCCTGCGTCCGACTCGCCACTGGAATCCGGGCGGATGCCTTGATCGCCGCATCAATCACAAAGGGAGCATTCAGGAGGTAGAGCGCCTGGGATGGCACTGTGGTCTCTTCACGGACACCGGTCACCAATGATGGCTCGGCCATGTCGAACACCGCTAGGGCATCCGGGAGGGTGTCACGCACAATCGGCAAATACACCGACCGATAAGGCATCGTCATGGTTTGAGGGTCGAATGCTGGGCGTCGTGCAAACTGGCCATCGACTTTAACCATCGGTGAGCCATCCGGGACCCGCAAATCCAAATCGCCACTCACTGCCAAAATATTGTCGCGAATCGCTTCGGCATCCATTCGGCGGACGCGCTGGTGCGAAAGCTGGATGTCTTCCGGGTCCGTTTGTGCCGCTTTGATTCCCGGCGTCGAATCGAGCTGATAGGTTTTTGTAAGCATGATGTCGCGGATCAGGCTCTTGATGTTCCAGCCATTCTCCATAAAGCGAATGGCAAGATAATCTAGGAGCTCAGGATGATCCGGACGCATCCCTGTCACGCCAAAGTTGTCACAGCTTGCGACAAGCCCGCGGCCAAACAGATAGTGCCAAACGCGGTTTACAAAGACACGTGCCGTAAGCGGGTTGTCCTTGGAGACTAGCCAGTCTGCAACTTGGAGGCGTCCGCTGGATGTCCGTGGAACGGATGTTTCCGTTGATGCACCTAGAAATGCCGGAATTCCGCGCTGTACGACCTCACCTGGCTGGGTTCGCTCTCCGCGTGCATAGATAGGACAATCTTCGAGGATAACCTTTTCGGAAGTTCCCATCGCAAACGGTTTTAGGCGACCGGATGCATCGTAGCGGCTTAGCTGATGCTCAAGCACATTGATGCGGCCCTGCAAAACCACTAGGCCACCATTTCCAGCGGTTCGGTTGCGGCGCTGTGCCTGAATCAGCTCGTCACGTTGCTGAACAAGCGCCGACATTTGGTTCGTCAGTAAGCGCTGTTCAAACGGGGTAAGGCCGGTTGGGCGATAAACCGATGAATCCGCTGGAAGTGCGATGCCATCCGAGCCCTGGCGTTGCTGGTTTGTTGGCGCCGATGCCGTGTGCGTCTCGGTACTCAAAAAGATTCCAGCGAGCTGGTAGTACGCGCGCTGAGAAATCGGATCCGTCTTGTGATCATGACAGCGGGCACAAGCAATCGTTAGGCCGAGAATTCCTTGCCCGATGGCGTCTATTTGCTCATCTGCGACATCCAGACGGAACTGTCGCGTGTTCCTCTCCGTGTGCGACTTGGTTCCAACAGCCAGGTAACCCGTAGCGATGGTTTGCGTTGCTGTGAGAGCCGTGGATGCAGAAGGCAAGAGGTCGCCGGCGAGCTGCTCACGGATAAATGTGTCGTAGGGCTTGTTCGCATTGAAGCTGTCAATCACATAGTCCCGGTAGCGCCAAGCCTCCGGATAGGCGACATTTGCATCCTTGCCACTGGACTCGGCATACCGCGCGATATCCAACCAGTGACGTCCCCAGCGGCGGCCATATTCCTGACTTGCAAGGTAGGTGTCGATTGCCTTTCGGATGTCCGCTTGTGTCGGTTTGTCTGGAAAGGCATCGAGCTCGGATGCGGTTGGCATGATGCCAGTGATGTCCATCGCTATACGTCGCAGGAGCAGCTTCCCAGTTGCTGGTGGTGCCGGTTGCAGACCGTTACGCTTCTGAGCCGCTGCGATAAAGCGGTCGATAGGAAGGGATGCCCAGCCACCATTCGTCTCTGTTGGCACCGATGGGAGGACTGGCTTGCGGTAAGCCCACTCTTTTTGCTCTTTCGTTTCCGGGCGGACAACCTGCTGCTGCGAGCCTCGAGGATCGAATGCACCCTTGGCAATCCACGCCTCAAGCGTCTGAATCTGTGCTTCGGTAAGCTTTCCCGAAGGTGGCATTTTCAACGTTGGGTGGAGATGTCTGACAACTTGAATAAGTAAGCTGTCCTTGGGTTTGCCGGGGACGACAAGCGGTCCTTTGCTTGCACCTGTTAACATCTCGACCCGTGTATCCATCGAGAGGCCACCCTGCACCGCACCTGCTTTACGTGAGTGACAGGGGAGACACTCTTTAGTCAGGATTGGGCGTATTTTTGCCTCAAAGAAT
>JBEDDQ010000253.1:0-2824 GCA_041176185.1 Armatimonadota bacterium
CAGAAAATCCCTCAGCCGCTCACACATCCGGGGAATCGGTCGCGCTTCATCCTGAGGAACATCAAGCCGTTATAACGCTCTTCAGCAAAAATCGAAAAATCCCTCCGCCGCTCACACATCCGGGGAATCGGTCGCGGATGGTAACATTTCTTGTTGCATAGGAGGCATTGACGTGGACATTACAGTTGGTGGACGGCGGGTCGCCCGCAGGGCATATGGATTTGATGAAGTCGCACTGGCGCCTGGTCCTCTTGTCGTCGATGCAAAAGATGTAGACGTATCTTGGAAGCTCGGGAACCTGACAATCCAGTGCCCGATTCTCGCATCCAGCCTCGATGGTGCCGTCAACCCAGCACTTGCCGCTGAAATGAGCCGCCTCGGCGGCCTCGCGGTCCTAAACCTCGATGGCATCCAAACCCGCTATGAGAACGCTGAAGAGATTCTCCAGCAGATTGCCGATCATCCAGCGGATGGCGTTATCCGTTACATTCAGGACCTCTATGCCGCGGCTCCTGTGCGCGCTGACCTGATTGCACTTCGTATCAAGCAGATCAAGGCCAATGGCGGAATCGCCGCTGTTGCTGCAGCTCCACATACTGCCCATAAGGCTGCCGAAGCAGCTGTTGCCGCTGGTGCCGATATCTTTGTCATCCAGAGCACCGTCGGTACCGTAAAGTTCGAATCATCCACGATTCCTGAATTCCCAATCGCTGAGTTCTGCAAGAACTCACCAATCCCCGTGATTGTTGGCAACACTGTTGGCTACCAGGCGACCTATGAGCTGATGGAAGCAGGAGCGGCTGCCATCCTCGTGGGAGTAGGACCTGGACACATCTGTACAAGCCGCAAGGTCCTCGGAATCGGTGTTCCACAGATCACCGCAACCGCAGACTGTGCAGCTGCACGCGATGACTACTTCGAAAAGACGGGCCGTTACGTTCCGATCATCACGGATGGCGGTATCCGCAACGGTGGAGACATTTCGAAGGCGATTGCAGCGGGCGCCGATGCCGTGATGCTCGGTTCCACAATCGCAGCGGCGAAAGAAGCGCCAGCACCCGGTTATTCCTGGGGGATGGCAACATCGAGTGCCGATCTCCCACGCGGAACCCGTATTCAGGTCGGTATCAGCGGAACCCTCGAGGAAATCCTCTACGGCCCTGCGCACCGGGATGATGGCACGATGAATCTGGTGGGTGCGCTTCGTCTTTCGATGGGCTCACTTGGTGCACATAACATCAAGGAAATGCAGAATGTGCAGATGTTTGTGGCGCCATCCCTGCCGACCGAAGGAAAGTCTCTCCAACGTTCCCAGGGCGTTGGCTAAACTATCATCAACGCATCGCAAAACCCCGGCATCAAACCCGGGGTTTTCTGCATTTTGATGCCCTCCGCGTGATACCATTTCATCCAAACTTCCTGGAGTCTCACGCATTGGAATCCCCCGCAAACTGTCCTGAAAGGTCGTCCGAGTAATGTCCCAGTCGACCGCCACTCTCCGCCCAACCGATGAGCTCGTTATCGTGTTGGATTTCGGAGGACAGTACTCTCAGTTGATTGCCCGCAGGGTCCGTGAGTGTCAGGTTTTTTGCGAAATGGTCCCCTGTGACACCCCGATGGAAGAGATTCTCGCAAAGAATCCCATCGGTATCATTTTCAGTGGCGGCCCGAACAGTGTCTACGAACCAGATGCTCCGACGGTCGACATGGCCATTTTTGATTCGGGCATCCCGATTCTTGGTATCTGCTACGGACATCAGCTGATTGCAAAGCTCAATGGTGGCTCAGTTGTCTCCGCGACAAATGCGGAATACGGCAAGACCCACATCGACATCCTTGGTGGCAAGGACCTCTTTTCTGGCCTGAATAAAGACCTGATTGGTTGGATGTCCCATTCGGATACGGTGGAGGTTGCTCCTGCAGGATTTGAAGTGACTGCAAAGACGACGGTCACGCCGGTAGCCGGAATGGCAGACCATGCGCGCCGGATTTATTCGACCCAGATTCATATCGAGGTTGCTCATACCCCTTGGGGAATGGATGTTTTCCGTAACTTCCTTTACAACATTTGTGGTGCCAAGGGTCTCTGGACCATGGGCTCCTTCATCGACAACACCGTCGCAGCGATCCGTGAGCAGGTCGGCGACAAAAAAGTCATCTGTGGCCTCTCTGGTGGCGTCGACTCCGTTGTCGTTGCAGCACTCATCCATAAGGCAATCGGCGCACAGCTGACCTGTATCTTTGTGAACACCGGGCTTCTCCGCATGGATGAAGGTACGCAGGTCAAGCGTAACCTTGGTGAGCACCTGAACATCAACCTTGTCTACGCGGATGAGAAAGAGCGCTTCCTCGACCGCCTCAAGGGTATTTCTGACCCAGAGCTCAAGCGTAAAACGATTGGTAAGGAGTTCATCGAGGTCTTTGATGAAATCGCAGCGACCATCGATGGCGCTGAATTCCTCGCACAGGGAACTCTCTACTCGGATGTCGTTGAGTCTGGCGGAACCAAGAAGGGCCACTTGATCAAGAGCCACCACAATGTGGGTGGGCTTCCTGAGCATATGAAGCTCAAGCTAGTTGAGCCGCTGCGTCTCCTCTTCAAGGATGAAGTCCGCAAGGTTGGCGAAGAGCTTGGCCTCCCAAGTGAAATGGTCTGGCGCCAGCCGTTCCCAGGACCAGGACTTGCGATTCGCATCCTCGGTGAAGTCACCCTCGAGAAGCTCACGATTCTTCGTCATGCCGACAGTATCATCGTTGAGGAAATCAAGAAGGCTGGCATGTACCGCAAGGTCTGGCAGAGCTTTGGTGTCCTCCCGGATGTCAA
>JBEDDQ010000254.1:0-4235 GCA_041176185.1 Armatimonadota bacterium
TCGTCTGCCTGCTCCTGCTGGCCGCCCCATGCCACGCACAGCAGTTTCAAATTCGCTATTCATTCACCGGCTTGCCCGGAAATCAGGTCTCCACCCTGCCCCTTGCTGACAGCGTTCCAAATCTGCTCACCATCTCGGGAATCACCCGCAGCAGCGGCATCACCACCGTCGCCGGTAGCGGCGGGATGGCTGCTGGAGGATGGACTACCACCGGTTTTGACCCAAATGACTACTTCACGCTCAATCTGTCATCCGCGTTCGGCTACCGGGTCCGTGTAGACTCGATCAGCTTTGCGGAACGCCGAAGCCTCACAGGTCCCGGAGGTCTGGAGCTGCGAACGAGTGCCGATACCTTTGGGACGGGCATTTATAGCGCAACACTTCCGGATGATTCCAAGATCCGACGGCATGACGTGCAGACGGGCGGAATCTGGGCGGATGAAACCGTACCGCTCGAGGTTCGGTTCTATGGCTATCAGGCAGAAGCATCAGGTGGGACTTGGCGTCTCGGAGGGAGCACCACCGCCGCCGATAACCCGAATGGCCTTAGCACAGACCTTCTTATCAGCGGCTGGATGGAACCGAGTGCGACCGTCGCTCCCGAGCCGGCAAGCATTGGCCTCGTCCTCGCCTGTCTTCCTGCCCTTGGATGCATCGCACTCTATCGTCATAAAACAAGATATTTGCGAGATGCTAAAGAAGAGAACAAGCTATTCATGACGGCGATAAAAACCTGAAATATATCCAATTAATGGGTCTTATTTGTCTTTTATCAATCTCTTCTGGGATTTGTCAAAATGCAATCTGGCGGAATTCTGACCGCGGCCGCGGTAATATAAACGTATCGATGGTTGAAAAACCCGATGAATACTGCGGCCGCTAATCAGCGGGCGCTTTTTGTTTTTATGGACATGATGCTCCCAGTCATCCCGCGCTACCGGCCCTTCCAAAAAGGCATCTACACCACCACACCAAGCCTGCTGCCACTCGAGACAGACTTTGGGAATGGCATCCTGGATAAGCTTCCCCTGCAGCTCGATCAGGGAACAGCTGCGCTCCTGGAAAACAAAAGGCAGATTCTGGCGTATCGTCCACTTGTATTGCTGGCGGAGTTTGAACCAGCTGTCGCCACAGCGGCAATCTCGCAGCTGGCAGCCGAACGTAAGCAGATCGAAGCCGCCACCGCTGTCACATATCCGGGAAACGCATCTACAGACCAATCCTGGATGGACACAGACCTGCCTCTTCAAATTCGTCTTGAGGCGTTGTCGATGGCCATCGCAGAGGATATCGCGATCGTCCAAATCAACCCGGATGGCACTGACCGCAATGCTTTTCTATCAATCGCTGCTCCAAGCCGCTGGGCGCCGGAAGAAAAAATAGGTCGCTCCTTTATCGCTACGCACACACCCGTTCCGCACATGGAGAAGACACTTTCCGCTGCTGGAAAGCTGCAGCAAATGCTTATTGAAAAGGGGCCATTTGTCCGCTTCACCTGGGGGATTGCAACCACCCCTGCGCTGGATACACATCCCGTACAAATCGAACCGCCCTACGCCGGCGGGGATGCGTTTCTGCGTGTTGAACGCCAAGTCATCCGCCGGATTCCGGAACATCAGGCCTTTATCTTTACTATCCGGGTTACAGTAGAGCCGCTGTCAAGTGTGCGTACGGTTCAAGCTGATGCGCAAGCGTTGGCTGCCGCACTCCGCAGCATGGATGAGAAGAGCCGGAGTTACAAATCAGTGGATGGCCACATCGATGCGCTATGCGGCTATCTCCTCGAGACGCCCTAAGAGGCTGGACGCTCAATCGTAAAGCGCTGGAAATCACTCGCGAGACGGGTATTCGGAAACACCGCCCTTGCATCATCGAGGAGCATCCCCATCCCGATATCTGCCGTATCCGGATCGTAACGGCTGGAGAAATGGGTCAGCACCAAGTCCTTGACATCCGCCCGTAATGCCACATCCGCAGCCTCACGGCTCGTCGAGTGCGCCGACTTCTCAGCCTGCACCTGCTCACTCGAATGAAAGGTTGCCTCATGAATTAGCAAGTCGGCTCCCGCTGAAAATGCAATCACGTCATCTGATGGCCTAGTGTCGCCCGTGTAAACCGTCATCCGGCCACGCTTAGTCTCACCGACATAGTCGGCACCGTTCACAATACGGCCATCCGGAAGGGTAACCACCTCGCCAGCCTTTAACTGCCCGAACAGCCGACCGGATGGTAGGCCATCCGCGATGGCTTTATCGACATCAAATGCCCCCGGATTATCCGCCTCGCGAATCCGATACGCATAACTCTCAACACGGTGCTCAGTAGGACAGACGTCTACCGTGAAGCCGTACTCACGAAGGTTCCATCCCGGGGAAACAACATCGTTTACAATCGGATAGGCCGGTCGGTTACCCGTCATCCTGAGCGTACTATTGAGCCACCGGCCAAGGCCATCCGGTCCATGAATCGTGACCTCGGATGCGCCTCCAAGAGCAAGTCCCCGGCTTGCCAGCAGCCCAGGTAGTCCGTAGAAGTGGTCGCCATGCAGGTGCGTAACAAAGATCCGTGTGAGCTGACTGAGGCGCAAATGTGGCATTCTCAGCAGCTGGTGCTGTGTTCCCTCGCCGCAATCAAACAGCCACCACTCACTCCGCTGCGGCAGGCGTAGCGCAAGTGATGACACATTTCGCGTTCGGCTAGGTGACCCGGCGCTGGTACCGAGGAATGTCCACTCCACCACTTAGTACACTCCAGCTCCCGCAAGGGCATTCAAAACCTGTTGGAGAGCATCATCGGGCGTAGCTCCGTGTACGGTGCAGCCGCTCGCCAGCCGATGTCCACCGCCGCCAAACTGTGCTGCGACTTTCGAGACATCAATGCCTTCCGAGCACCGTAGGCTCGTCCGGAAGCCGCCAGCCGCCTGTTCACGCATCAGGATCGAGACCTTTGCTCCACGAACGCTGCGCAGCGCGTGCGAAACGCCATCCGTTTCGGAATCCAACGCACCTGTCGCTGCAAAATCGCTTAGCGCAATCACGCTCCAAACAATCGCACCGCTATCGCTACGGCCCATCTGGACCAGAGCGCGGCCAAGTAGACGCTGTGCAGACTCCGTACGGTTTTCAAAGACATTGGCGACGATGACATCTGCGTTAGCACCGGCATCCCGGAGCGCGGCACCAATCTGGTACGTCCCGGATGTCGTCGACGGATACCGAAAGCCCCCCGTGTCCGTGTAGATCCCACACATCAGGCACTGGGCAATCTCAGGGTTTAGAGGAATCTCCAGCACAACCAGCAAGTCGTGGACGAGCTCACTTGTGGATGCCCGGTGGCCATCCACGATACGGATGTTTCCAAAGACACCGCTAGTGACGTGGTGGTCGATGTCAATCACGGTTGGGCAGCCAAGAATAGTGTCCATATTCGGACCCATCCGCTTTGCATCGCCGGCATCCATCCCGATACCGAGATCGTACGTAGCAATCGGGCTGGTTTGCATTACCGTCGATGACTCTGGAAGGAAGCGCAGGGTTTCCGGGACGCCATCCGCGCTCAGGACATCCACGTGCTTACCGATGCTCCGCAGGCCAATCGCAAGGCCAAGCATTGAACCAATCGCATCACCATCCGGGTTCACATGACACGCCAGGACTATCCGCTCCGCTCTCCGAATTGCCTCGGCTGCAGCCTTGAAGTCGGCCAGATGGTCACCACTTGGAGTCGGAGTTTGCATGCACCAGTCTACCGGACACGCCGTAAGCGGTGACCCGCAGCTGGTATGGGGTCGCTCTGGCTGCGTACAACTAGGAAGAAAGTCCCATTCTTTGGGACTTCCTACCGGGTTTAGGAATGGATTTCATCCGCTGTCCCGCGCGTGCGGTACCATTGCCCAATGGGCGTTTGGCGAAGACTTTTGGGACCACTGGTCGAGGTGGTGATCACCCCGGTGGCAATAGGCGCAGCGGTCTCTGCCGGCGCGGTGGTCTTTTTTCTCAACCTCGCGGATGACATCCGGGAGCAGGATGGCGTCTGGAAGTTCGACCATGATGGCCTGAATCTTGGCAATGCGCTTCGGACACCCGAGCGCACTGCGATTGCGCGTACGGTCTCTGATCTTGCCCGCCCTGATGTGATGTCGGCTGTTGCCGCTGTTAGTGTGATTATTGCGTGGCGCAGCGTTCGCTTCCGGCGTGAGGCAATCCTCATGGCGATCACTCTTGGCGGTGGTGGAT
>JBEDDQ010000255.1:0-3110 GCA_041176185.1 Armatimonadota bacterium
ACGTGCGGTCCATGCCCGATGACGAGGTCTGCGCCATTGTCAACCACCGCATGGGCGATTTTGATAACATCCCCACGGTTCTCACCCATATACTTCTCGGGTCCGGGCTTGACCCTGCGGAACTTGGGGCCTTCTCCTCCGGCGTGCATCGAAAAGATCACGATGTCGGTCTTTTTGGAGAGCCCGCGAACCACTTTCAGGATGCCTTTGAGGTTGTTGAGATCTGCGGTTCCCTTGTTTGGAGCGAAGGCACAGATGCCGATTTTGAGGCCACTTTTCTCGATGATAGTGAATGGCTTTGCGGCGAGCCCTGCGTAGTCAATACCCAAACTTTCAAGAACTTTGGTGGTGTTGCGCTGCCCGGTTGGACCAAAGTCTCCGCTATGGTTATTGGCAAGGGATAGGACATCGAAACCCGTGTCTTGGAGCTGTGGTGCGAGCACTTCAGGCTGGCGAAAGCGGTAGCAGACTTCGGTCTTGCCACACTTCTTGAGCTCTCCACCGTTGTCCAAAATCGTACCTTCGAGATTGCCAAAGGCGATGTCGGCTGACTCGATAAACGATGCGATGTTTTTGAAGAGTTTTGTGTCCGGTTTTGGAAGCGTCTTCGTATCCGGGTAGTTTGTGCCGAGCATGATGTCGCCAACCGCGGCGATAGTGATGGATTTATCGGTTTGTGCTTCCGGGGCTTCTGTCTGCCCGGATGGCATCGCAGTACGTCCATCTGACATCGGCGTTTGAGGCGCATTGGTGACCGTTGAAGGTTTTACCGGGCGGTCGACTATCTTCGCGATGATGGATTTTCTGTTTTGACATCCCGTTGCGAGCGTGAAACATCCCACTAATCCAGTTATCAGAAGCAAGCGGTGCGTTGGCGCAGAAGTTAACACATCTATAAGTATGCCATATGGATGCTAAATCAATACACTGGAAACACCAGCACCACTACCGGTTCATGGCATGGCGAACATCATCAACGCATTAGTGCTTCGCGAACCGCACGCTCAACATCCTTCAAAACAACCATTCCGCTCCAATGCTTAACGATTTGGCCATCTTTCACCAGAACCATCGTCGGCAGAGAGCGCACTCCCCAGGCTTTCCAAACATCCGCATTATCGATGGCAATCGGGTACGTGTACTTCACCTTGGACTTTGCCAAAAATGGTCCGACTTTCTTCACGCCTTCGTCATCTATGGAGATGCCAACAACAGCTAGTCCCTGTGCCGCGTAGGCATCATGAAGCTTTTGCACACCGGGCATCGCCTTGACACACGGCCCGCACCACGTCGCCCAAAAGTCGACGAGTGTCACCTTTCCCTTGAGGCTATCAAAGGTTAGCGAGCCGCCCGATGTTGTCGGAAGGGTAAATGCAGGTGCCGGTCGTGGTAGTGGTGCGGGGATATAGGTTTCGGGGTCTTTAACAAACGCATCCACTTCACCCTTGTTGCAGAAGTAGTATGTTTTTCCTTTGTAGGTCACGGCGCCGGCAGGCTTCTCGAGCTCCGTCTCGCCATTTTGCAGACAAATAAAGCAGGATGCCTTTGCTGGAAGCTTTCCGGTAACGCGGATGGCTTTATCCTGATGCGTACTGACCGGTTGCATCCCGGCAAAAGCGATAGCGATGATGATTGGTAACATCTAGAAATTCCTCGCAAATGCGATCCCAAGTCGCTTATTGAACGCAGCGATAATACTGAAGCTCTCCCCGCGTTTTCCAAACCAAGTGATGGTGGTGTGGGCGTACTTTCCATCGGACATCGGGAGCAGGACCAAGTCATCCCGTAAACCGATACTCGTCCCAAATGGCATCAGAACCTCACGGCCATATTCGGAATACGAAAGTCCGATATATGGTGCAAGGCGCCCTGCTTCTCCGCCAAGCTGCTTTTGCGCTGAGACAAAGTAGCTCATCCCGTAAGGCGTACCGATACGGTCGCTGGAAAACCCTGCGATCACGCCGGGCTTTGTGGCGGTTTCGGTTTGCACGAAGTAGTTGCCTACCGGATTCAGCTTTTCCTGTGGTGCACTTGCATTGAACTCAACACCGACCTGAAAGCGTGGTGAAATGCGGCCGGTGAGTGTGGTTCGGACACGAGGACGGTCCTGAACCGAGTCGACGAAGCGCTGGGAGAGCTGATATTTACCTTGTATGCCGCTCGCACGGAGCGGTGAGCCTTCGCCCGGTCAGCCCGTTCACGGGGGAAGCGTCGAGCGCAGTTTGTCCTTGATCGATTGGCCATCGGGGAGCTGAGCGATGCTCGGTTTAGCCACCCATACGATGAGGAGTATCGCCAAACCGGTAGCCGCGGCAGTTGAACGCATATATGCAGCTGGCTGATTACGCTTGATGCTCATAAATATAGACTTCATTTTCCCATGACGAACGCCACAGTCCAGCTGCGTTACGATTACTGTAAAGGAAGTATAACCAAGAGTTGGTGTATTACCAGCATTTGAGGTTGCATCTGGCATCACTGGACGAATTCAACTACATCGACGTGATTCGTGTTTATTAGCTGCTGGATCAGCGGCTAGGTGTGTCCCCGACATTTGCCATTCGATAGCGGTCAAAAATGTGACTAGAACAACTCCACTAAACATTCTTTCAACTATGAAACGATTGTGAACACAGGTTTTCAACGAACCGTCTAAGATAGAGACAGGAGGGTTGTCCTATGAAGAATGTATTGCTTGCAGGCGTTGTCCTTGCACTGATTGGTGGCAGTGTCCTCGCACAGGGCCCAGGCGGCGGACGCCCAGGCTTCGGCGGCAGCATGCCAGGTGGTCAGGGCGGACCCGGTATGCGTGGTGGAATGGGCGGCGGCATGATGGGCGGTGGTGGCATGGGTGGCGGTCAGCGCCGTAATCCGATGGCACGCGTCATCGAAGAACTCGGACTCACACCAGACCAGAAGAAGAAGGCTGATAAGGTCTTCGAGACAAGCGCTGCGAAGCGCAAGAAGCTGGATGATGAAACCAAGGCTGCCATCGAGAAGATTTTGACACCTGCTCAAAAGAAGAAGATGGAACAAGTCCAAAAGGAAATGCGTTCGCGCTTCCAAGGGATGATGGGCGGCGGTGGAATGATGGGTGGTGGCATGGGACG
>JBEDDQ010000256.1:0-7853 GCA_041176185.1 Armatimonadota bacterium
GTCCCGACCGGGTTAACGATGGGCTGACGTATAAATCAGATTACTGCGAACGGCGAATAACGCATTCATACATTGAAAACCGATATATTGTAGCTATGTTGGTGCGTCATAGTCATCAGAGTGATGACCTTGAGATGAAAGTTGATGTTGGTTTGCCTCCATCACAGCAGCCTCTGCCGGCCATTCGTCCGTTGGTACAGAAACCGAATCAGCGGTACACAATGCAGCCGGTTAGCAAATCTAATCTGGTGCACGGGCAGATTGGACGTGTGAACAGGCCAACACCTGTCCGAATAACACATTTGCCCAATGCTCCAATCCTCCACACCGTATTCGAGGGTCAGGCAGTGGTTGTTCTTGAACAGAGCACAACGCACTACGCGATTCTGATGCAGGATAAGCTGATGGGTTATATTCCCAAGGTCTTCGTGGAGCTTATTCGTGAAGACATTTACGTGCCCCGACCTGGTGCTCAGCTGGGTGCAATCGCCAACCGTGCAGACCGTATCGTTCATGAGGCCTTTACATACCTCGGTGTTCCATATGTCTGGGCTGGCAACACACGACGTGGGCTAGATTGCTCAGCGTTTGTCAAAAACGTATTTCGAAAGATTGGAATCAACCTCCCGAGGCATAGTGGTGACCAGGCACGCATTGGATTACCGGTTCAGGATGGCCTGCAAACGGGTGACCGGCTTTACTTTGCGATGAAGGGTGGCAGAACGGTCACCCACTGCGGGATCTACATTGGTAACAGTCGCTTTATCCATGCCAGTACGAACAACCGCTCTGTAGCAGTGGACACAATTGCGAAGGGGAGCCATTACGGCAAGAGACTGGTTACTGCACGCCGATAGCGGCTGTCAATGAAAGGGTTTACAACCTGTTCGGCAATACGTAAGTGCTCCTGTTGTTGACTGTCGTGTCCCGGTGTAAACAAAGAAAAACCGGCGCCTGGACTATCCAATACGCCGGTGTAAATCGATCTACTAAACCTTAGAAGCTATCGACTTCCCGATATGCCTTGATCAGGTTGAGCTCGCCCTCTTTGGATCCGCCACGGCTGTTGCCATGTTCCATCCCGTAGATACCAGTGAAGCCCTTAGACTTGATGTGCTTGAACACATTTTTGTAGTTGATTTCACCGGTGAGAGGTTCAGCACGGCCTGGATTGTCACCAATTTGGAAATAGGCGATTTCCGACCACGCGAGGTTGATATTTGGGATGATGTTTCCCTCGGTGATTTGCTGATGGTAGATATCGAAGAGAATCTTACAGCTTGGCGAATTCACTGCTCGGCAGACTTCAAACGCCTGTGGAGCTTTTGAGAGGAACTGGCCAGGGTGGTCACGCCATGGATTGAGAGGTTCAAGGACCATGATCAGGCCATGTGGCTCAAAGATCTCACTTGCCCGTCGTAGCGCATCCACGCGACATTAGCCGTCTGATAGCCCATCTCAAGGTTTGGCACAAGCTGTCCTGGAACAACGGTCATCCACTTTGCGTTCACACGCTTAGCGACATCGACTGCGGATTTGCATTCAGCGAGGAATTTATCACGGAGGTCTGCCTTACCAGTGGCAAGGCTTGGAATCCAAGATGTACTTCCATTGACGACAAAGACACCCATTCGCATCCCAAGGCGTTGCATCTCTTTTGCAATCTTTTCCTGGTCTGCAACAGAGCGCCCAGCCATGCCATTGTCTTCAAGGCTACGAAAGCCCTGATCGTACATGAACTTGAGCTCATCGATGTCATTTGCTGCGTGGGAACGGAACATCCCGAAGTGTGGCGCATAGTCACATTGGAATCTCTTGCCCTGTGCTGCAGTTGCTGCACCTGCAGCCACTGGCGTCAAGCCAGTGGCTGCAATTGCTCCTGCAACGCCGGTACCAATAAAGTCACGGCGGTCCATGATTAGAGTCCCTTGAATGTGCCATCGGTAAGCTTAAAGCGACCAGGCACTGCAACAGGAGGAACAGGCATGCTACCGAACTTGAATTCGGCTGGCATGATGTCCAATTCGAGCTTCATCGCTTCATCAAAGGTGATTTCCTGACCTGAGTAGCAGGCAAGACGTCCCATGATTGCGGTTAGACAGGATTCAGCGATGCGCTTGCCTTCGTTGAGAGGCTTGCCTGCACGGATGCTGGCGATCATGTCGATGTGTTCCTGAACGTATGGATCGACCTGCTTGCCTTCAAAGCGGTAGCGGTTTGCGCCATTGATGGATCCGGATGGGTTACTGGTTCCCTTTGTTCCGATAAAGGATTCGGACACGCGGGCAGCGGTTCCATCGATTTGTCGGCACATCGACTGGATTTTGACACCATTCTTGTACTCAAGTTCGATGGCAAAGTGATCGTAAATGTGGCCGTATGCAGGATCGGTACGTACCTGACGTCCACCCATGCCGTAGACCTTTACAGGGGTATCGTTCATCACCCAGTTGGCTACGTCGATGTTGTGAACATGCTGCTCAACAATATGGTCACCGGAGAGCCATGTAAAGTACAACCAGTTCTTGAGCTGCCAAGTCATGTCATCCCATGCTGGCTGCCGTGGGTTCATCCAAAGTCCACCCTGATTCCAGTACACCTGTCCGCCAAGAACCTCACCAATAGCACCACCATGGATGCGCTTGATGGTTTCCACGTAGCCGGCCTGGTGGCGACGCTGCGTACCAGAAACGACAGCCAGTCCCTTTTGTTGTGCGACTGCGGATGCAGCGATAACCTTGCGGACGCCATTTGGGTCAACAGCAACTGGCTTTTCCATGAAGACGTTCTTGCCAGCTTCCACTGCAGCCTGGAAGTGTAGCGGGCGGAAGCCTGGAGGCGTCGCGAGAATCACGTAGTTACAGTTTGATGCAAGAACCTTCTTATAAGCATCCCAACCTGAGAACGTGGTGTCATCCGTAAACTTAGCACGACCCGCATGCTCAGCCTTGAGGCGACCAGCGAGTTCCTTGACGCGCTCTGGGAACAAGTCGCCAAGAGCTACGATTTCCACATTTGGATCAGCTGCGAGGACGTTGTATGTAGCTCCGGAGCCACGTCCACCACACCCGATGACGCCGACGCGGATTTTGTCCGAGCCCTGCGCAAAAACTGCTGGAGCCGCTGCAAGGACTGCAGATGCGGCTGCACCACCAATGAACCCGCGACGGGTTACTGAACCTACTTCGTTCATCAATGTTCCTCCTAGAACCAATAACCGGCGCACCAACGCGCCTGTTTCCCTGTACGCCTAATCGGCATCACAAACAACACGGATCCCTACGTATGGGCCATCAGACAACCACCACTTGGACTTTGGAATCTGGGCATCAGCCAGCTGCCAATCTGGCTGCCAAACTTGTACCGCTGTGTACTGGACATCTTTAACTTTGTCCTTCCAACATCCACCGCGGGCAGGTTCCTTGTTATATGGGGTGCCATCCGGGGCCTGACACCACTCAGCAACATTGCCCAGCATGTCATAAAAACCCCAAGCATTTGGAAGAAGCTTTCCCACTTCCATGGCTTTGTCCCCTGCGTTATCCCAGTACCAAGCCACCTTACCAAGTTCCTTTGCTGACAACACAACAGGTTTTTCGCCAGCAGTTGCGGCCCACTGCCATTCCTCTTCGGTCGGGAGGCGATATTTCTTCCCTGTCTTCTTTGACAGCCACTCGACAAACTTCAGTGCGCTTTGATAATGCATCC
Source organism: Armatimonadota bacterium (assembly GCA_041176185.1). Taxonomy (GTDB): domain Bacteria; phylum Armatimonadota; class Armatimonadia; order Armatimonadales; family Armatimonadaceae; genus CAIRTT01. The sequence continues at coordinate 3,709 of JBEDDQ010000256.1, forward strand.
CCAAACAGGCATAACCCTTATGCCCAAAACCACGATCGGGAGCACCATAAGGTTTACTTGGACGCGCTGCTGCATCCACACCTGCAGCCTTTTCAGACTCTGTCAAGTCCAGACGATAGGCAAAAATGTCGTAGACATCCCACTGAATCTCGTACTTGCTCATGAAGACCTTGCGACCGTTTGGCATCACAGGCACAGGCAACATATCAAATGAGACAACCGAGTTCGGAATCTTCTCAACGAAGGGAGACCGTCCATCTGCGAGTGGGTAAGCGATGGTCTTTATTTTAGGTGCCGGCGGCACGGGCTTCTTCACCGCGGCAGTTTTTGACACCTTCGCCTTGGGTGGCACGGTCTTTGCCTTTGCCGATTTCTGATAATTAGGTGCTACCAGCGATAGGATGCTAACCATAGTGAGAACAATAGCTGTCACGTCCCGATACTCCCAGTCCGGCGCAAACCCGCAGCAGCAAGCCGCATCTGGGGATGCACAACGGTTTCAGTATACGGAAATCCACATGGGTGTGCCTGTAAGAATAACAGTTTCGTACGCAAATCAGGCGTTGGTCGAGCGTGCGGTGAAGGTTGCGTACAATGCTATCGCCGACCTTGAACAGGTTACATCCGATTACCGGCCCACAAGCGAGTTGATGCAGTTATGTGCAAAGCCATATGGCAAACCATACGTAGTTTCGCCGCAGTTGTACACGATTCTACGGAAAGCGCTTGAAGTTGCAGCACTTACAAAAGGCGCATTCGATCCGACCGTAGGTCCCTACGTACAGCTATGGCGTGAGACAAAGAAGTCCGGAAAACTACCATCTCCCAGTGCACTTACGGCAGCCCGTAACAGGGTTGGCTATCAACATGTAGTCCTCGGGGATGATGATTCGACAGTGACACTCAAACGCCCAGGGATGCGTCTTGACCTTGGGGGGATTGCAAAGGGGTCCGGTATCGATGCCATCGCGCAAGGTATCCGACAGTTCGGAATCCGCTCGTACCTCATCGAAGCGGGTGGCGACATGTTTGCAAATGGTGTCAAAGAAAATGGAGTCGCCTGGAAAGTCCAGCTCGGCCAGCAGGTTGTTGACCTAATGGGAGCCCTTTCGGTCAGCGGGGATGCCAGCCAGTACATCATGATTGGCAAACGACGCTATAGCCACATTATCGACCCTCGAACCGGCATCGGGATGGAATCGCCACGACACGTGGCCGTCCGCTGTAACCGATCAGAAGATGCTGACTGCATCGCGACAGCCGCATGCGTTCTAGGACCTAAATCCGCGGGAATCCTCACCGGACTCTCCCAGCGCTGTCAAATTGAATTTCTCGACAGAAGCGATATCCCGTAACCATGCACACTTTCCCAATTGACATCAGTGTAACAACATCTAATCAGACACCCGTATGGCCCGGACACCAACGCGTAAACATCTCACAAACGGCCACACATGAAAATGGAGACGTTGCGGAGATCACCCATATCGATATGGGAGCACACACAGCAACGCACCTTGATGCCCCACGCCACTTCGTCCCTGGCGGCGGTTTAGTGGATGCCCTTGACCTATCGACACTTATCGGTCCTTGCTATGTGCATCACGTAAAGTGCACCGGAGTTCTCACAGCGGAGTACTTTGCATCTCAAAATCTACCGGATGCGTGTACAAGGTTACTGCTAAAAATCGATGACCATGCAGGCAAGCTGTACCAACCGGATTTCTACGAGGACTACACAGCCATCGACCATACTGCTGCAACTTATCTGATGAACCGTGGACTTAAGTTGATTGGAATCGACTACCTGTCGATTGGTCCCTACCACGCTGGCAACGTTCAGACCCACCAGGCACTTCTTGGAAACGATGTCATCATTGTCGAGGGACTCGACCTCTCCCACGTAGATGAGGGTGCATACCAGTTAATTTGTCTTCCAGTGCGTATTGCTTGTGATGGTGCACCATGCCGTGCGGTACTGATGCCAGCCACTAGCCCGTCGTAACTGCCAGATACGTTACGAACACAAATGCAAACAGCCCCGGCTTCGCCGGGGCTGTCGTGTTAGGCCAACATGCTTCGACTAGCGAGCAGCGTAACGCTCCGCAACCTTATCCCAGTTCACAACACTCCAGATTGCTGAAAGGTAATCCGGTCGCTTGTTCTGGTATTTCAAATAATATGCGTGCTCCCAAACATCGATACCAAGAACAGGTGTGCCAGCACAACCAGAAACTGCTGCTCCCATTACAGGGGAATCCTGGTTCGCTGTGCTTGCAACGCTAAGTGTGCCATCTGCAGCAGCTATGAGCCAGGACCAGCCGCTACCAAAGCGCTTCGCACCAGCATCGGACATCGAAGCCTTCAGAGCATCCACGGAGCCAAATGCCGCATTAATCGCCGCAAGGAGCTCACCGGATGGTTCATTCGCTCCACCAGGGGTCAGAACATCCCAGAACAAGTCATGATTTGCATGCCCACCACCATTGTTGCGAACCGCACCACGGATGGCATCCGGTACCTTCGAGAGGTCAGAAATCAGCACATTGACCGACAGATCCTGCAACTCAGGGTTGTCCTTGAGGGCAGCGTTCAGGTTGTTGACATAGGCCTGATGATGACGATCATGGTGGATTTCCATGGTAAGCGCATCGATATGTGGCTCAAGAGCATCAAAGCATAAGACAACGGCGACAATGTATGGCTGGCCATTGGTAGTAACTCCTTTTGTGTGTAAATCACACGTTCGCTTCAGTATACCTGCCAGAGAATCGCCATCCGGCAAATCGAAGCAGTGTGAAGACTGATGCGACTCAAACTCCGGGGTCAATCCCCTGACGTAATGCCTGTAAATCTGCATCGTCATAAGCCCGTGGAACATTCCCCGCACGGGACCGGTCACACCATGCCGCATCCGCAATCAAGCCACGCGCAAGGGCTATCCCCTCTGCAAAGCCACTCTCGCAGTACTCCGCTGCCCCAGCAGGTTCCAGAAAGTTACCAGCAACAATGCGCGGCAGCTTCGATGTTTGCCTTACCCACTCCGGTAACAGAGTTGATGTGCCAAAATACCCCCGCCGGGATTCGCGCCAGCATGAGATGTCCCAGACATCTACACCAGCCGCCTCAAGGTCGCCCAAGTACTCAGCAAGCGTCTCCGGGGTGACCGGCTCATCCTGAGCAGCAGGGTCATCACTGTGGATACTAAAGCGATAAACAATCGGTATCCCCGCCCCCACCACTGCACGAACAGCCTTTACGACTTCTGTTGCAAAGGTGGATGGATGTCCCCACTTGTCAGTACGTCGGTTTACATCGCGGCGCCAGAACTGATGTAAGAGATACCCATGGGCACCGTGAAGCTCTACAAAATCGCAACCTGCGTCGATACTTCGACGGGCTCCGTCAGCAAAAGCCTCGATAATCGTTTCGATTTCAGAAGGCGTAAGCTCACGGGCCGCATCAAATCCATCCCGTTTCCAGACACTTGGACAGAGGGGTTGGTGCCCGAGTAATGCATTATGGCTTGCAGCACCGCTGTGATACAGCTGCGTCCCAAACAGCGCACCCGCCGAATGTGCAGCATCCACACTTCGCTTCCAGCCATCTGTGTGTTGATCTGTATGGATTGTCATCGCATTGGCCCAACCAAAACCAGATGCATGCACAGCCGCCGCAGCCCCAATGATAGTCCCGACACCACCCTCTGCACGAGCCCGATACCAATCAACAATCCAGTCGTTAAGTCGACCATCTGGCTCTGCCGTCGCAAGCGTCATCGGTCCCATAAAGGTGCGATTGCGGGCAGTCAAACTGCCACACCCAAAGTAGAATGGTTGCCATAACAAATCGTACATAGCCGTAACTTACCTCATTGCCAGCCGGTTTCCACGATACAAGCCCATTAACGCGTTGATCAACAGACAAGGTAAGCGTCCAGCTGAACCGTGCCAAGCGACGCCAAGCATTCTCATTTGATGAGAGTTCACAGAAATCCACATTCAATATGCAACCAGGCAGCATCACTTAGCATTGTTGATGCAACTGTCCCTTGGTATAACCTTGCGTTGATATGGAAAGCGAAAGCCCGAAACCGCCGCGTTTAGAGGACATCGCCCAGCGTGTCGGAATAAGCCGTTCTGAAG